>NZ_JBOKYU010000001.1:0-166626 GCF_051972735.1 Laedolimicola sp.
TCCCATCGCTTCGCGCCGCGAACACCCAGCGCCAGCACATAATTTTCCAGCAGATCCACCTCTTCCGGCTCCATACCGGACAGACCGCTCCGCAGGTACCGGAACACCGATTCGTAAGAGAAATCCTGCTCCGCAATCTCCAGCAGCGCCCGGATGAATTCTACAAAGGGATTCTTCAGGATGCTGCGCTTATTGTCAAGGAAGCAGGGGATCTCATAATCCGCCAGTATTCGCTCCAGCACCGAGCTGTAGCTCTCCATGTCTCCGGTAATCAGGGCAAAATCCCGGTAGTGATAATTCTTCTCCCGAATCAGCTCCCGGATCCGGCCTGCTGCCCAGGATACCTCCTCCTCGGGATTTTTTAAAATGTGAAGGCTGATCTGCCCGGAATTCTGCGGATATCGCTGCCACCGCAGCCGAAACAGATTCTGCTCAAGCCACTGAAGCTCGCCTCCCGCCGCAAACCGGCTTTTCTCCCCGGAGTGTACCCAGATGGGCTCCTCCTCCCGGACATCCACTTCCTGGGCCAGCCGCTTCAGCCCCGCCACCGTCTTCTTGCTCAGGTAAAAAAGCTGGTGCTCACCCTCCACATGATAGGGGTTCTCCCGCTCGTCGATGGTCACGGTCACCATTACCTTTTTTGCGTACTGCATCAGCTTCTGCATCAGCTTATTCTGGATCGGCGTAAAACCCGTAAAGCCGTCCAGCACAATGACGCTCTCCCGGATCATCTGCGACCGCTCCGCCACCCGGCAGAGCACCTCCAGCAGCTCCTCTGCCGTGATATACTGATCCGCCAGATAGGCATGGAACGCCTTGTAAAGGACCTGCACGTCGCACAATTTATAATATAGATGAGGCTTCTCCTTACTCTTCTCCAGGAAATCCGCCAGTGCCTCCTCTGTCACTGCGTACTGGGTCAGTTCGGAAATCAGTGATTTAATCTCACTGATATACCCCATTTTCTTCAAATTCCCACCGAGGACCTTCAGTTCCCCTTTTCGCTCCTGGGCGATTTTCCGCAGCACCAGATTCTTACCGGTCTCCTCCAGTACCTTTCCCACCCGGGTTCCGGTCTCCTCAAACACCCGGTAAGCCAGCCGCTGAAAGCTCAGAATATCAATATTCAGGATACCGCCGTCCGGATGCAGCCGCACCAGCTCCTTCTGGGTCTGCATGGTAAACTGCTCCGGCACGATCACCAGATAGCTTTGATCCGGATGCCGGATGGAATCCTCGATCACACTCCGAAATAAAGTATAAGATTTTCCCGCGCCGGAATTACCGAAAATGAATTGCAGGGACATGGTGTTCTCCTTCCTTGCTTTCGCCCATCTTTAAAGCACCTTTCCGTTTTTTTCACAGACAGGATCCTGTCCCTCCGTCATGGTCACCAGATAGCCCTCTTTCCCAAAGTTAAGCGCAAGAATTCTGCAGTTTTCATCATAAAATATCTGGATAAATACTGCATTTCCAGGTACGTTGCTTCCAAAATTATTCCGAATATTTTCTTTTAAGGTTTTCCCCGGTTTTGGAACATTGGCATTGCCAAACTGATACTGGGGATTCGTCTTGTCGGTGCTTTCCAGGTAGATCAGCACCTGCTGGCCAATCATCTGGCTGGCAGTCAAATTTTTTGTATGCCACTTCTTCAGTTCATCCGAAAGTGTCGAATTTGATATTCTGCCAAGGTTGTTATATTTTTTTTCCATTGATGGTACATGAATTTGTCATAGACTTCTGCATCGCTGTGTCATTGATATGCAGTCCGTAATACTCAGAAGCCGCTGCCTGCGCAGCCGTCCAGACTCCCTTTGCTTCCGCTGTAAGCTTCTTTTCCCTGGCTCTGTCAATGTATCCGGTCAAAGCCGGCACAAGCAAGGCTGCAAGAATTGCCAGAATAACCAGTACTACAATAAGCTCCACTAAGGTAAAACCCTGTTTATTTTTTTGAGACTTCATCTTTATCATTCCCCTTGTATATTCTGCGATACCTCATATCGCTTTTCTGCGAATTTCACTGCGTTTATATGATGGTACGCGATGTCCATATGGATTATAGCATATTGTGTTATGCTTTAGTAGGGGAATTTTCCCACACAACAAATCAGCGGGCATCAACTCTGCTTACATTGATACCCGCTGCTAAACTATGCTGTCCATTGGACTAATACCTCATTTCTTTATTCTGTTTTCAGTTTCTTTTATTTTGAAGTCTCATAGACTTTTTCCGTTCGATTTCTTCTGTCTTCGGTTTTTGTTTTTCGATCTTCTGTAAAGTTCATTTGTACCGGTTTGCCTTTTCTTCCTTCTTTCTCATCCGGCTTTTTCTTCTTTTTTACCGATTCTCATCGAACGCTTGATTTACGGTTACCTTTTTTCCTGCCTTCCGTAATTCTGCTTTTGATTAAGATTGACATCTTTCTGAAAGCTTTCTTAGGAAGTCCCTCTTAAGTCTTCGGCGGTCCGTACCTCTCTTTTCTCAGATTATGGGGTGGTTCGTTACGTTCCTGTTGGACTGTACCTCCTTTACTTAGATTACTCATTCTCTATGTTAAATATAACTGGGTTATATTTAAGAAGATAGTTGAGTTGTTTTTCGCTTCCTTTCTTCTGAAGCTTTTGTCTTGTTTTTCGTGTTCCTTATCTTTAATTGTATTATAGCGGGACTTCTTCCGTTTGTCAATACTTATTTTTAATTTATTTTAAATTTTTTCTTCTTTTATTGTTTTATTTGTGCAAATA
This sequence comes from Laedolimicola sp., assembly GCF_051972735.1. Classification (NCBI taxonomy): domain Bacteria; kingdom Bacillati; phylum Bacillota; class Clostridia; order Lachnospirales; family Lachnospiraceae; genus Laedolimicola; species Laedolimicola sp. The sequence goes on from NZ_JBOKYU010000001.1 coordinate 2,746, forward strand.
TTTTATTATTTTCTGATATTTTAAAACCATTTGCAAGAACAAATGTTCTGTTTTGTATTTACATATCCCATAACAATTGATATAATGAGCATGTTACCGCCCCGATACTGGTGACAGAAAGGGGGTATTCTTTTGGAAGTTCTGCTATCATTTTTTCTCTCTGTCATGGCAAGTGTAGTCGCCTACTACATATGCAAATGGTTAGACAGAGATGATTGATCGGTAACTAGCCTTGGTCTGGTCAGCCATAAATGACAAGAAAGCCAGAGAGTTGCAGCTCTCTGGCTTTCAATTTGTATTCTCTCGGAATACTGCTATCATTTGCCTGTGATAACTATATCACAGCTTTCTCAGGAATTCAAGCATTCAGACGATATTTAATTCTCGTTGGACCGCTCCCCGGTAATGGAATACTCCACCCACTCTGCAATATTGGTGGCGTGGTCGCCGATCCGCTCATAATACTTCGTGATCATGAACAGATCGAGCACCTCCTCGCCCTTGCTGCCGCCGTCGCGGATGGCGTCCAGGATTTCCCCTCTTACCTTTAAAAACAGTCCGTCCACAATATCATCATCCCGAATTACCTGACGGGCCAGCTCCAGGTCTTCTTCCACATAAGCAGTAACACTGTCTGTCACCATTTTCATGGCAGCCACGCCCATCTTGCACACATGAAGGAACTTATCCGGAAGCTTTTCGTTCATATCAATGACGATGTCTGCGATATCTGCCGCCTGATCGCCGATACGCTCCATATCCGTCACCATTTTCAGGGCCGCGGAAACCCGGCGGAGATCCCCTGCCACCGGCTGCTGATGGAGAATCAGTTTCATACAGAGACTCTCGATGTCCCGCTCCTGTCGGTTGATGATGGCGTCATTCTTCATAATTTCCTCTGCCAGCTGCAGATCGCCGTCTGTCAGAGCTTTTGTAGCATTGGAAATGGCCTTTTCGCACAGACCGCCCATAGCGATCATCTGTGTATGCAGCTCATTCAGCTGTTCTTCATAAAAATCTCTCATAACATCAACCAAACCTTCCTGAAATATAATTTTCGGTACGGGTATCCTTCGGCATGGAGAAGATCTGATCCGTGTTGCCGTACTCAATCACCTCGCCCAGCAGGAAGAATGCGGTCTTGTCAGAGATACGCGCTGCCTGCTGCATGTTGTGGGTCACCATCACAATCGTAAAGCTCTTCTTCAGCTCCATACACAGATCCTCAATCTTGGAGGTGGAAATCGGATCCAGCGCGGAGGTCGGCTCGTCCATCAGCAGAATCTCCGGCTTCACGGCCAGGGCCCTGGCGATGCAGAGACGCTGCTGCTGACCGCCGGACATGCCCAGGGCGCTCTTCTTTAAGCGATCCTTAGTCTCATCCCAGATAGCTGCATTCCGCAGAGATTCCTCCACGATTTCGTCCAGCTTCGCTTTATTCCGAATTCCGTGGGTCCGGGGACCGTAGGCAATATTGTCATAGATGCTCATAGGAAATGGATTCGGCTTCTGGAATACCATGCCCACTCTCCGGCGCAGGTCATTCACGTCCATTCCCTTGTAGATGTCCTGTCCATTTAAGGTTACCTTTCCAGTAATCTTACAGCCGGCCACCATATCATTCATACGGTTCAGGGATTTGAGGAAGGTGGATTTGCCGCAGCCGGAGGGGCCGATAAATGCGGTAATCTCATTTTTCTCAATCTCCATATTTACATTTTTGAGCGCCTGGAAATCCCCGTAGAACAGATCCAGATGTTCAATGTTCATAATACCCATTTCTATTCTCCTGTCTTCTTCGCCAGCCTCTTTGCGATGAAGCTGGAAAATGCGTTAATTCCGATCACAATGATGAGCAGTACCACAGCTGTGGCAGAGGCCTGATCCACATGAAGGGCCTCACTGGTCAGTACATACATGTGCAATGCCAGCGTTCTTCCCGATTCCATGGCTCCCGCATACTTGGCCACGGTTCCCGAGGTGTACATCAGCGCCGCCGTCTCGCCCACGATACGGCCGATGCCTAAGATAACGCCCGCCAGAATACCCGGAATGGCGCTGGGCAGTACCACCTGAAAGACGGTTCGGAGCTTTCCGGCTCCCAGTCCGAAGCTTCCCTCCCGGTAGGAATCCGGTACAGCCAGCAGAGCTTCCTCTGTGGTCCGCATAATCAGCGGCAGAATCATAATCGCCAGGGTAAAGGCTCCGGCCAGCATGGAATAGCCCCATTTCAGCTTTGTTACGAAAAACAGCATACCAAACAGGCCATAGACGATAGAGGGAATACCTGACAGCGTCTCCGCCGTTACCCGCACCACGCCGACGAATTTATTTCCCTTTTTCGCGTATTCCACCAGATAAATGGCAGAAAAGATACCCACGGGAACCGCCAGAATCAGTGCCAGGAAAATCATTTCGATGGTGTTGAACAGAGCCGGCATCAGGGAAACGTTGTCCGAGGTGTAATGCAGGGAGAACAGCTCCGGCGTCAGATAGGGTACGCCCCGAATCAGAATGTAGGCAATCAGGAAAATCAGTACGGCAAAGGTCACGCATGCTGCCAGCACCACCAGCAGGAACAGAATCAAAGAACCCGGATGCTTCCGCAGAGCATGGAGCTTATCGCCTGCCGTCTGCTTGTTAATTGCTTCCATTTCCGCCCCTCCTTAACAGTGATACGCTTAAGTTGATAATCAGAATAAATACAAAGAGTACAACCGCCGTGGCAATCAGAGCCTCCCGGTGCAGGTCTGTGGCGTAGCCCATCTCAATGACGATATTTGCCGTCATGGTACGGACGCCCTTAAACAGGCTTTCCGGCATCTTAGTCTGATTTCCGGCTACCATGATAACCGCCATGGTCTCGCCGATGGCCCGGCCGATTCCCAGTACAATTCCGGTCAGCACACCAGATTTTGCCGCCGGGACGATAACCGTAAATACGCTCCGCTCCTTGGTTGCTCCCAGTGCCAGCGCTCCCTCATGGTACATGGCCGGTACGCTCCGAAGAGCCGTTTCCGTAGTTCCGATGATGGTCGGCAGAATCATGATACCCAGAAGGATGCATGCGGTCAGCATGACATTTCCCTTGCAATGGGGAATCTGCCGGAGCAGGGGAACCAGAACCATCATGCCAAAAAAGCCGTACACGACCGACGGGATTCCGGCCAGCAGCTCGGTGGCTGCCTTCAGGGGACGGTAGATTTTCTTCGGGCAATAGTACGCCATGAAAATCGAGGTCAGGATTCCGATGGGAACTCCGATGAGAATCGCTCCCGCTGTCACGTAGATACTGCCCAGGATAAAGGGCAGGATTCCGAAAATATTGTTGCCCGGCTTCCATCTGGTTCCCAGCAGGAACTCCATCGGTCCGATTTTTCCGATGGCCGGAAGTCCGTTGGCAAACAGAAATACACAAATGAGTATTACTGCCAGAATAGAGGTGCAGGCGGCTATGAAGAACACCGCCTGCATAAATACTTCCTTGATACGCGCTTTCCAAGCCGCCTGTTTCATATCATTTGCCCTCTTTTGCTTACTCTACCTCACTCCAGGAAGTAGTCTCGCCTACGTAAATGCTCTTTACCTGGTCTTTGGTCAGGTTGTCGATGGGGTTGTTGTTATTTACAACTACCGCGATACCATCCTGTGCGATAACTGTTGCGGTAAGCTCAGCTGTCTCTGTGTCCTTCAGCTCTCTGGAAGCCATTCCGATGTCGCATACGCCGTCGATAGCTGAGGTCATACCTGTGGTAGAATCACTGGTCTGAATCTCAATCTTTACGTTGCCGTTCAGCTTCATATAAGCCTCTGCCAGCTTCTCCATCACCGGAGATACGGAAGAAGAACCTGCTACTGTCACGCTGCCGCTTGCCTGGCCGCCCGCGAATGCCGGAGCTGCGTCGTCGATGGTGATGTATCCCTCATCGCTTACAATCTGCTGTCCCTCTGCGCTCAGGATATAATCAATGAAATCCTGCGCAGCCTCGCTTACCTCGCCCTTGGTTGCGATGTTGAAGGGTCTGTATACCTTGTAGCTGTCGCTTTTGATATTTTCTACGGTGGGCTCTACGCCGTCAATCTTCAGTGCCTTTACGGTATCATTCAGGGAACCTAAGGATACGTATCCGATTGCGTAATCATCGCCAGCCACGCCGGTCATCATAACGGAGGTATTGTTGGTGATGGTTGCGTCCTCGGTGGTGTTGTCAATCTTTTCTCCGTTGGCGTCCTTCTCTTCTACGCCGAACAGCTCGATGAATGCGCCTCTGGTTCCGGAACCGTCCTCACGGGAGTATACGGAGATATCCTCGTCGGTGTCAAAATCTGCTGTTGCTGTATCTGCCGCTGCCGCAGTATCCTCTGCCTCAGCCGTAGTATCCACAGCCGCTGTGGTATCTGCGGTCTCAGAGCTTCCGCAGCCTGCCAGCATTGCTGCTGTAAGTGCCATGGTCATCAATAAGCTAACTGTTTTCTTTTTCATAATGTTTTCTCCTTTTCGCCGGGTGAACGTTTCCGGCCTCTTCTCTCTTTTCTTCTCCAAGGCGTTTGGTTTCTCTTGTCCGCCCTGTGATTTATATCTTAGTCTGCCAATGTAAAGGGTAAAAGCCAGGTTTCGTTAAGGGTATGTAAAGAAGCAGTAAGGGTTTTGTTGTGCCATCAGAACTATGTGGAAATAAAAAAAGCCCGGCAGAGGGTCTCTGCACTGACGCCTCCGCGAGCTTTTCTTCTTACATTTCCTATTCTGTTTCAGACGAATTTGTATCCCATTCCGCGCACGGTCTGAATATACTGGGGGTGATCCGGATCCTTTTCGATCTTCTTGCGGAGATTCCGCACATGGACGTCTACAGTCCGGGTTTCTCCGGAATACTCATAGCCCCAGATCAGCTCCAGCAGCTGCTCCCGGGTGAATACCCGATTCCGGTGGCTGGCAAAAAGGTAGAGAAGTTCAAACTCCTTCAGAGAAAGAAATACGGGCTTTCCGTCCATATAGACTTCCCGGGATGTATTGTTAATCAGTAGATCCCCCGCCGTAATCTTATCCTCCGGCTCTGATTCGATTTTCTCAAGAGAGCTGCGGCGAAGCAGCGCTTTCACCCGAGCCAGCAGCTCCCGGATGCCGAAGGGCTTGCTGATATAATCATCGGCGCCCATCTCCAGTCCCAGGACTTTATCGATCTCTTCGCCCTTGGCTGTCAGCATAATGACAGGCATTGTAGACAGATTTTTGTCCGCCCGCATTTCTTTTAAAACCTCAATGCCATCCATGCCGGGCAGCATATAATCCAGCAGCACCAGATCCACCTGCATGGTTTTCAGAATCGCCAGTCCCTTTTCTCCGGTCTCAGCCCGCAGGACTTCGTATCCATTTTTTTCCAGATTGTACTCCAACAGATCTAAGATATGTTCTTCATCATCTATGGTTAATATAACTTTTTTTGCCATGATATCTCCTCTGCAATGATTCAGTGCCTTCCATTATTTCTATGATCTTTTTTAGTAGGGCAGCTTCACTGTAAATTCGGTTCCGACGCCCGGTTTACTGGTCACATGGATGGTGCCGTTATACAACTCCACGATATGCTTCACAATGGACAGTCCCAGTCCGGTACCGCCCTGGGCCTTGGAGCGTCCCTTATCTACCCGGTAGAAGCGTTCGAAAATCCGCTCCAGCTGCTCCTCCTCCATGCCGATACCGGTATCCGAGATTTCCAGCACCAGCTGATTTCCCAGTGTATGACACACTATCGTAACCGCGCCGAACTCCGTGGCCTTCAGGCCGTTGTCTATCAGATTGATCAGCAGCTGCTTGATCCGATCCCGGTTGCAGTTATAGGGCTTCAGCGTCGGATCCGGCTGGAAAATCAGGCGGACATGCTCCTTGACCTTGGGCTGCAGAAGCTCCACCACCTCGGCGATCACTGCGTTGACGTCGCAGGGCTCCCGGTTGGTGTCCTGCTTGCTCTCAATCTCGGACAACAGCAGAGTATCGCTGATGAGATGGCTCAGCCGCTCCGTCTCAATGTCAATGATATCCAGAAATCTGTGGGCCATCTTCGGATCCTCAATGGCTCCGTCCTTCAGGGTCTCTACGAAACCCCGGATAGAGGTCAGCGGAGTCTTTAGCTCATGGGTCACATTGGACACGAATTCCCGCCGCATATTTTCCACCTTCTTCATGGCCTGCACATATTTCCGGAAATAAGCGCCCAGGAAAAATACCACAACCAGAAGCACCAGGGTTACCAGAACCGTGGAACGGACAAATTCATTATCCATATTTTTCAGTTCACTTAAAGGCAGGGCCACACGCATGACGCCATGGAAGTCGCCGCTGTCCACCGGGACTGCGCAGTAGCAGTAGTCCACATCAAAGGTATCGGATTTCCGGATCAGGCTGTTGCTCTGCCCCTCCAGGGCCTTCTGCACCTCTTCCCGGTTCAGATGATTGCTCATCAGATCGCTGGCGCCCTGGGACTCTCCCAGCACATTGCCCTCGGAATCTATAATGGTAATCCGGATATTGTAGGCTTTCGCGTAATTCTCCGCAAACTGCTCATAGCCGTTTTCCCCGGCCACATCCTCTGCCCGGAACAAATCCCGCAGCATTTCTGCCTGGGTCAGGTAGCTTTTCTCGCTCTGATGCTCCAGATAGCTGAAGCCATTTGTCCAAAATGCGTATTCAAACGCGACTAACGCAATCATTGCCGCAATAATATAGCCTACCAGAACCTTCTTTTTCACGCTTATCCCTCTTTCTCGTCTGCCACGTAGCCTACCACGTTGTTTGCATGATCGGAAATCCGTTCAATATTGCTGAGCATATCCAGGAAAATGACGCCCCGGGCCGCGGAACATTCATTGTGCGCCAGCCTGTTAATATGCTGGGTTCTGAGATCCTCCTCCAGATCATCGATCTCGTCCTCGATCTGAACCACCTGCTGCACGTAGGCCATTTTCTCGGTCTCACGGGCCAGCACCGCTGCCTTCACCGCGTCCACGGTCAGACCTGCAATCTCCTCAAAGCCCTGCATGGCCTCCATGGAGAAATGCAGCCCGTCGCTGATCATGGTTTGGGTCAGTTCCGCCAGATTATCGCAGTGGTCGCTGATCCGCTCCAGATCGCTGACGGTGTAGAACAGATCATTGATGATCAGACGCTGATGATCCGTCAGGGAACCCTTGCTGATTTCCGCCAGATATTCTGTCATCTTTTTCTCGTATTCATTCATATTCTGCTCTAAGCGGACTGCCTTGTCAACCCGTTTCTGGCTGCCGGTCCGAATGGCGTCAAATACAAGCTCCACGTGGGCAATCGCCAGCTCGCCCATGCGGACCACTTCCTTCAGGGCGCCCTCCACCGCAAAGGACGGAGTCTCCAGAAAACGGGATTCGATATGGGGAAGCTCGAAGGCCTCCTCTGCCTGCTCCTCCTCCCCGTCGTCCTTCACAATCATTCCGGACAGCTTCACCAGAAGATTGCCAAAGGGATAAAGAAGAAGCGTATTCGTAATATTAAAGAAGGTATGGAACACGGAAATTCCCACGCTGTTAATTTCCGAAGACGCCCAGGCCTTGTTGATGGTAAAGACCACAAACATCAGAAGGCCGAATACAATTGCGCCGATGGTATTGAACATCAGATGGATGACTGCCGCGCGCTTGGCCGTCTTATGGGCTCCCAGGCTGGACAGCAGCGCGGTTACACAGGTACCGATATTCTGTCCCAGGGTAATAAATATTGCCGAGCTCCAGTTGACCAGGCCATTGGCCGCCAGCGTCTGCAGAATACCCACCGACGCGGAAGAGCTCTGAATCAGAGCCGTAACTGCCAGGCCGGCCAGCATGCCTAAGATCGGATTCCGGCCCAGTACCCGGAAGGCCTCGGAGAAAATCGGCGCGTCCCGGTAAGGGGTAATCGCGCCGGACATAAAGCTCAGTCCGATAAACAGTACGCCGAAACCAATGAGAATTTCACTCACATCCACGATTTTTTCCTTTTTGGAAAACAGCAGCATAAAAGCTCCGATTCCAATCAAAAGCGGAGCGAAAAATTCCGGCTTCAGGAACGCCCCCCATTCGCTCATGGACACCAGCCAGGCCGTCACCGTGGTACCGATATTGGCGCCCATGATGACGCCCACTGCCTGGGTCAGATTCATCAGACCCGCATTTACAAAACCGACGACCATAACCGTGGTCGCCGAGCTGCTCTGAATAATTGCGGTCACTCCGGCTCCCACCAGAATTCCCATCAGACGGTTCCGGGTCAGGAACTCCAGTAAATGTTTCATTTTATTGCCCGCGGATTTCTGCAGTCCGTCCGCCATGACGTTCATGCCGTACAGGAACATACCCAGACCTCCGATAAAACGAAACAGCATTTCTACATGTTGCATGTTCTACTCCCTCCTGATATTACATTCATGATAACTTCTCAAAGTTAATTTTTTCTTTTGTTTCTGTTATCACCTTATCAAGGAGAGGTAAAAAAAGATCGCAGGTTATGTTAAGTTTGTGTAAAATAGCGCAGAAAGAATCCTGTCGGAATGCTTCTGCGCTATTATTTTAAAATCCTTTTTCTTTTAACCCCTTCACCAAATTTACATAAAACTCCCGCACATCAAACCCTTCGATATTCTCCCGGTTCAGATCAATCATGTCTCCATGAGAAATACCGCGGTGGCCGGGGGCAGTCAGGTAGGTGTATGCTTCGCCCCAACGGAAGGAAGCTTCCCCTACCAGGCCGTCGTTTTCACCGTCAAATAGGTGGACGAAACGGTTGGTCAGGTTCAGGGGAAAGCGACCACCAGAGGCGTGCTTCAGGCAGGAGCCGGTGCTTTGGATGTAGACGCCAGCCGGATCCTGCAGTTCTTCGTTCAGCTTCCGGCAGGCACTGGCTGTCAGATCGCCCACAGCCGCCAGGAAATCTGGATTATCGTCACCCAGCTTTTTCAACGTGGCATTGTAAGCGGCTGCTACAGCATTTTTCTGTTTCTCAGGTATCAGATTCAACAGATAGTCTGCGAATTCGCAGCCCCGGTGGGGTGTGTTGATGGTGGTGAGGGACGCCACATAAGGAGCCATCCCAAGCCTGGAAATGGCGTAGCGGCTGTCCAGACCACCCTTGGAATGGGCGATGATGTTCACCTTCTCACTGCCAGTCTCCTGAAGTACGGCCTTAATCCGGGCCGCAATCTCCGCTCCCGAATCGGCCACAGAGGCCGCCGACTGATGATTTCCATAGTAAATAACGGTTCCATTTTTCTCTAGCTCCGCCGGAATCCGTCCCCAGTAATTCAGGTAACGGAAATCCCGGAAAAAGACGCCATGAACCATTAGAATCGGATATTTCGTCGCGCAGACCTGATCTGCCGCACGGTTTTCGTCCAGCACGATTTTCTCATTTTCAAACTGCACCTCCCGGGCTGCCAGTTTTACCAACCTGCCCAGGACGATGAGATGCACCACCGGAATCATACCGCAGACGATACCGATAAGGCGCCATTTTATCCCGATCTGCGCCGAAGACAGGTAAATCCGTAGAATCCCGCTCCAGAATACCACGGCTTCCACCAGAATCAGAACTGCCGCCGCTCCCAGCCAGAGTCTCCAGTCCGCCTCCGCTTTCACCTGCGGTAACGTCCAGCCTGCAAATGTCGCCAGCCAGAATCCACCGGCCAGCACGCAAGAGCTTAGGAACAGATAGATAAGCTCCACACCGTTCTGACAGGTCCGAAGCCGCCGGGAATGTAGAATGTCCATATAACAGCCCGGTTTCATGCAGATGAAAATCAGGCACAGGAATAATAATAAAATTCCCCACGAATTCAGCCAATTACTCTTCCATAGCAATGGGCTGACTGCCAGGGTAGAAATTACTGCAATATTGAAAATTCTGGGGATGTATTTTTTCATTGATGCTCTTTCCCTTCTCTCTCTATTTTATCGTCTCAATCCGCACCCGACGATCCCGTCCTCTGGTTTCCCAGATCATCAAATATACATGGAATTCCAGATTATCCTGCGCGATGGTAAAAGGTTCCTCGCGCAGTACTTCCGCGCGGATTCCGCGCTTTGCCAGCTCCTGCCGACGCTCTTCGGCCTGCTGCTCCAGCCGTTTTATCGCGTTATCAGTTGCTTTCCCAAAGGAACGTCTGGGATAATCCTGCACTGCTTCCCGCAATCGCCGGGACAACAGGTCTACCACCTCCTCGCATTCCGTGCGATGCAGCATGGCCGCAATCCGTTTTGCCAGAAGGGGCCAGGGATGTCTTCGGTAAAACTTTAGCCGCCACCCAAGCTTTTTATTTCCGCATTCCCGCGCCAGCTCCTCCATGACATTCAACGCTTCTTCCGAAGGATTCCACGGATCCGGAATCGGCACAATGTATTTCGCCGGGACAGCCGGATAACAGCAGTAATTCAGCGGTGGAAAATAAGCCAGATGCGCCAGTCGCCGCTCTTCCGGGGTGCAATGTTCCGGCCCCAGATATTCGCATTTATCCCGGAGAATCGCAATCCGATATTCCAGCTGCCGCAGATATTCATATCCAGGCACCCAGAAATGCGCGATTTTTCCATAATTGTAGAGCTGCACCTCCAAATCCAGATTTTCAAACAGCAGCGTCACTGCGTTATCGCCCTGCCGGACCACCAGCACATACCTGGCCGCGTCCCGACTCATGGACCAGGTCAGCGCTCCCTCATAATCCTCCAGGTAATGACCGGTCAGCGCCGCGCCACGAAATACCAGAAAGCTTTCCACGGCATCGTTCATCAGATAAACTAACCTGCGCTCCGTATCGCCCTCTTTTGCTGGCAATAATTCAAACTGATCCTGCTCCAGCAATTCCTCCAGCATTACAAATATATCCATGTATAACCTCTTTTGTGTTCTCTCATTTTACGCTCTTCTCAGCAGCTCCGCGATCTGCAGACTCCGATCCGGAATCCGATACTCCTCCGCTTATTTTCTATGTTCGTTCCTGTCCAACCTTTTGATTGAATCAGAGTTTTCTTTAAAAAAGATCCAGCATATTATCCAGATAAATCTCTTCTCTGACTTCCAACTGATGCTCCGGCTTCGTCATGTAGTAAAGCAGAAACTCCAGAATCAGGGCGCTGCCGAGACCACGGCCTTCCATTTTGAACTGGGAAAATCCAAGGGACAAATAAATGTCCTGGATATCATCGATGCTGATAAAAGCCAGGCTTTTCATGGCTTTGGAAAAACGATAGCCTTCTGCCACGTTGGGAGCCTGACAGATGTGCTCCACGTTTTCTCCGAGGTTTTTCCGGCTGACGGTCTCGTAGCACTCTTTCCGGTCTTTGCAGCCAGGCCAACAGCATTCGTTGCAGAGAAATTCGACCTTGTCTTTCTCCGGCTGTGATAATGTCTCCCATTTATCCAGTGCCTTGTTCAGGCGAAAATCCGGCACCACATATCGGAACTCCGTTCGTTCAATTTCCTTATGGCACTGCTGAAAATCCGTCAGAACCTTTGTGGTAGAAGAGACAAAATAAAGTCCCGGATAGGTCTTCTTTAAATAATCCAGCAGCAAATCCGAGTGAATAATGACGCCGTTTTGTACCGCACTTTTCTGCTCGAATAAAGCGCAGAGCGCATTACATTTTTTATCGAAAAGATGCTCCTCCCGAAGCAACGAATTACTGAAGGTCAACCGGGCAGAAATGCCGTATCCCTGCATGAGTTCCAGAACCTCCTTAGGCTCTGCTTCCCCAAACCCGGCGCGGCCGCCGCCCCAGATACAGTCCGCCGGAGCGCCGTAGATGGAGCCGATGTCGCACCAGTCGTAAAACCAGTTCCGGTGCCGACGGAATAATGGCAGGAATACCTGATACAACTCGTAGAATTCAAACAAGCCCGGTAAATGATAATATGCTTTTTTCATGTTACCTTTTCCTCTGCTTATCTTTCAAAAGGTTATTATAGTTTACATAAAATCAAGCAAGCTTTCCCCTCTTCTCCCGAGGTAAAAAGATCCGCTCATCTCTTCGCATATAGCTGAGCAGTTTCCGCTTCCAGCTCCCGGTTGATCTCGTCCTCACTGTCCGCCATGGCCTGAAGCGTCATAGTCAGCAGCTTCTCCAGCGGCCAGCCGAGCTGTTCCGCGCCACGCTCGATAACCTCTCTGGAGCAGCCAGCCGCGAAGCCCTTGCTCTTGTATTTCTTCTTCAGAGATTTCAGTTCCATATCCTTGGTGCTCTTGGACGGACGCATCAGTGCAGCTGCCCAGATAAGACCGGTCAGCTCATCTGCTGCAAACAGCACCTTTTCCATCTCTTGCACCGGCTCCACATCCAGGGTCTTGCCGCACTCCACGGTGATTCCATAGCCATGGGAAACGACTGCGTGAATGATATCCTCCGACACGCCGCCTTCCCGCAGAAGCTCCGGCGCTTTCAGGCAATGCTCCGTCGGATACAGTTCAAAATCAATATCATGCAGCAGGCCTACAATGCCCCAGTATTCCTCCTCTGCACCGTAGCCCAGCTCCCGTGCGTACCATTTCATCACGGCTTCTACCGTCAGTGCGTGCTGGATATGAAAGGGATCCTGATTGTACTTTTTTAATAAGGCAAATGCCTTTTCTCTGGAAATATCGCTCATGCTTCATCGTCTCCTTGTACTCCCTCCGAAAGGCCTGGCGGCTGTCGGAGCGGCTTCTTCTAATTCTGTATTTCATTCATCATATACTTATATTCCTACTTTGTCAATAGGATTAATATGTGATGAATTTTCTGTTACATAAAAAAGGCAGAGCCGCCTGACGCCAGCTCTACCTTTTCATATTCTATATCTATTTCGCCTCAGAGGTCAGCATCACGCCCAGCTTCTGGAAGGTCTTCTCATCGGCTGCGCTCAGCATACGGGAGGTGTGGACCTGGCTGCCGCGGAGATTCGGGAGCTGCCGGAGGGCAAGGTCGGCCAGCGGGTTGCTCTCGGAGCTGGATGAAAGGGCGATGAGCACCTCCTCCATATGAAGACGCGGGTTACGGCTGCCCAGATAATCTACCTTCAGCTTCTGAATAGGCTTGATCACATTGGGCGTAATCAGAAGCACATCCTCGTCAATGCCTGCCAAATGCTTCAGGGCCTTGATAAGCAGGGCAGAGCAGGCGCCCAGCAGTTCACTGGTCTTGCCGGTGATGATGGTGCCGTCGGGCAGCTCCATGGCTGCAGCGGTGTGACCGGTGGCTTCGGCACGGGTCAGGGCTGCAGGTACCACCTTGCGGTCCTTCACGGTTACGCCTGCGTTGTTCATCAGAAGCTCGATCTTGTAAGCTTCTTCTTCCTTGGATTTACCCCTTGCAATGTTCACCAGAGTCTGGTAATAACGGCGGATAATCTCCTGTCCGGACGCCTCACGGCAGGCCTCGTCGTCTACGATACAGTTGCCGGCCATATTGACGCCCATGTCGGTGGGAGACTTGTACGGACAGTCGCCGTAAATCTCCATGAACATGGCGCGCAGTACCGGGAAAATTTCCACGTCGCGGTTGTAGTTGACCGTAGTCTCACCGTAGGCTTCCAAATGATACGGGTCAATCATGTTCACATCGTTCAGGTCTGCGGTGGCAGCCTCGTAAGCCAGATTGACCGGATGGCTGAGGGGCAGGTTCCAGATGGGGAAGGTCTCGTATTTGGCGTAGCCCGCACGGACGCCCCGCTTGTGCTCATGATAAAGCTGAGACAGACAGGTAGCCATCTTTCCGCTTCCCGGTCCCGGCGCGGTGACAACTACCAGCGGCTTGGTGGTCTCGATGTATTCGTTGTGTCCATAACCCTGATCGCTTACGATAAGCGGAATATTGTTCGGATAGCCCGGAATCAGATAGTGACGGTACACCTTCACGCCCATTTTCTCCAGACGACTCTGGAACATTTGGGCGCTGTACTGGCCTGCGTAGTGTGTAATGCAGACGCTGCCCACATAGAGGTTCTTGGACTCAAAAATGGCTTTCAGACGAAGCAGATCAGAATCGTAGGTGATACCTAAGTCGCCTCGTACCTTATTTTTCTCGATATCCTCTGCGCTGATTACGATAACGATCTCCACCTGATCGGCAAGCTGCATCAGCATCCGCAGCTTGCTGTCCGGCTCGAAGCCCGGCAGTACACGGGACGCATGGTAATCGTCGTAGAGTTTTCCGCCGAATTCCAGATACAGCTTATTATCAAACTTGGCGATACGCTCCCGGATGTGTTCCGACTGCATAGCCAGATATTTGTCATTATCAAATCCTTTTCTCATGTTGCTTCTCCCTTTGTATTTTATTTTCACCTGCAGAACCTGCCAGCGACAGCTTCTTCCGGATACTTTTTAACCCAAAAAGGGGACACTGCCACGCTTAAGCAGCAGTATCCCCAAACAGTTCTATATTATGAAAAATTTAGTCTGCATAACCGTTCGGGTTCATGGTCTGCCATCTCCAGGAATCCTCACACATCTCCTCGATGCCATACTGCGCTACCCAGCCCAGCTCATTCTTCGCCTTGGTGGGATCCGCGTAGCAGGTAGCAATATCGCCCGCACGGCGGGGCTTGATTTCATAGGGAATCTCCTTGCCGCAGGCTTTTTCAAAGGCATGCACCACGTCCAGGACGCTGTAGCCCTTGCCGGTGCCCAGATTGTAAATCAGTACGCCGGGCTCGGTTTCCTCCACCTTCTTAATTGCCGCCACATGGCCCTTTGCCAGGTCTACCACATGAATATAATCACGCACGCCGGTTCCGTCCGGAGTATCGTAGTCATTTCCGAAGACGCCCAGGCATTTCAGCTTGCCGATGGCTACCTGCGCCACATAGGGAACCAGGTTGTTCGGAATGCCCTTCGGATCCTCTCCGATGAGGCCGCTCTTGTGAGCGCCGATGGGATTGAAGTAACGAAGCAGTACCACTCTCCACTCCGGATCGGATACAAAGATATCGGTCAGCACCTGCTCCAGCATGCCCTTGGTCTGTCCATAGGGGTTGGTAATCTTACCCTTGGGGCATTCCTCGGTAATCGGGATAAATGCCGGATCACCGTATACGGTAGCAGAGGAACTGAACACAATATTCTTTACGTTGTGCTTTCTCATCACGTCACAGAGAATCAGAGTTCCGGTAATATTATTATAGTAATACTCGATGGGCTTGCGTACCGACTCACCCACGGCCTTGTAGCCTGCAAAATGAATAACGGATTCAACCTGCTCCTTATCAAAGATGGCGTTCAGGGCGTCACGATCCAGAATATCCGCCTCATAGAACGTAACCTTCTTTCCTGTAATCTGCTCCACGCGTTCCAGCGCTTTTTCACTTGCATTATACAGATTATCTACAACTACTACTTCATAGCCTGCATTCAATAACTCTACACAGGTGTGGCTTCCGATAAAGCCTGCACCGCCTGTTACCAAAATTGACATCAAACTGTCCTCCTGTTTTCAAAGGTTAGCCTTTGCTAACATTTGTTTCACTACTATTCACTGCTAAATCATAACACGGTTTCGTAGGTGGTGCAAGTGCCATTTCCTCCAAAAAAATTGCAGCGTTTTCATAACAGACAGCTTTACGACAAAATTTCAAGCCAGTAGCCATCCGGATCTTCGATAAAATAGATCCCCATTTCTTCATTTTCGAAGCAAATGCAGCCCATCTCCTTGTGCTTTTTATGCGCCTCTTCATAATCGTCCGCCCGGAATGCCAGGTGAAATTCACATTCGCCCAGATTATAGGGCTGCGGATGCTCTTTCAGCCAGGTAAGCTCCAGCTCAAAATCACTTACCTCATTACTCAGATATACAATGATAAAATCATTGGCCGTCTTTCGTCTCACTTCGTGCAGATCGAGAGCTTCGTTATAGAATTTTATAGAACGGTCCAGATCGGATACATTATAGTTTTCATGAATCATCTTAAATTTCATAGCACTTCTCCTTTTGCGCATTCTGTGTTTTTTATACGTGATTTGTATTGCGGATATTCTGTGATAAACCGCTTTATTACGCTGGCGTCCTCCCAATAATGCATGGGAAAAACAGCATTGCAATCTACATTTTCCAGAAAATACAGAATTCCATCGGCATAGTGGGCTTCCTGCCTCGGATCAAGGGGAACGAATGCAGCGTCAAAGTGCATACCCTTAATTTTCCGGATTTCCGCACGATACGCCGAAGTGAGCCGCCGGTTATCCGCTTCCGGCTCTCCTTCCCAATACCAGTCATTTAAGTCGCCGGCATGGTAAATCGTGCCCTCTTTCGTTTGAACGATAAATGCGACGCCGCTATCGTTAGAAAGTAACGTATCGACCCGGGTACCATGATCCAGTTCATAGGTTTGATCGTGATAGGCGTATGTAATTTTTATATTCGACAGGTGGTTCCTGTTGCGTATATCTTTCGCCAAAATTGCCTGATACGTCATCCCCATATGGTCAAGCATTTCGAAGATTTTGGGATTAAAATGATCCTTATGGAAGTGACTGCAAAAGACAATCACCTCTTTTTTTCTGTCGAGAGAGGGCAATTCACCCCTGTAATAGTCGAAAATATAGTAGCAGTCGCCGGATTCAACCAAAAAGCCACTGTGGTTGATATAGGTTATTTTCATGATATCACCTGCATTTTATAATGGAGCGCTTCCATAAAATTTTACAACCTTATTTTATACGTTATTACGTTAGTATGTCAACTCTGGTGACCGTTGGCGTTGAAAATAGAGTTTGATTTTTTCTTAAATTTTCCCCGAATCTCTTGTTCCTTCCACCTTTTCCTCGTATAATAGAGACATGTCGTTAAAAATCAAGGGAGATCCTATGAAACATATTTTACGCTTTATTAAAAACCAGCCGCCCGCAAGACTGATTGTCGCGGGCTTTTTCCTGATTATCCTGACCGGAGCCTGTTTCCTCATGCTGCCGGTATCCTTGCGCCCAGGCGTCCATACCAGCTTTCTTGACGCGCTTTTTACCGCCACCAGCGCCACCTGTGTCACAGGCCTGGTGACCGTAGACCCCGGCGACACCTATACGGTCTTCGGCCGGGTGATTCTGGCGCTGCTTATCCAGACCGGCGGTCTGGGCTTCACCTCCATGGGCGCAGGCCTTATGCTGGCTACCAGACGGCGGGTGGGATTTAAGAGCCGGCTTCTTTTAAAGGAAGCCCTCAATGTGGACAACTTCAGGGGCATCGTCCGGCTGTTAAAGGCTATCTTGCTTACCACCTTAATTTTCGAAACAGTGGGCGCGCTTCTGAGCTTTCCGGTCTTTGTCCGGGACTATCCGCCCCTGGAGGCTGTGGGAATCAGTATCTTTCATTCCATTTCCTCCTTTAATAACGCCGGCTTCGACATTCTGGGCGGTGGCCAGAGCCTCATTCCTTACCAGAACGATATCCTGCTGAACCTGGTTACCGGCGGCCTGATTATCTTCGGCGGCCTGGGCTTCCTGGTGATCCTAGACGTCCTGAGAAACCGTTCCTTCCGGAAGCTGACCCTCCACTCTAAGGTAGTTATAAGCACCACCCTGACGCTTCTGATTGCGGGTACCCTGGTCTTTCGTTTTACGGAGCATATGCCCTGGATTGGCGCGTTTTTCAACAGCGTCACCCCCCGGACTGCCGGCTTTGCCACTTACCCTATAAATGAGTTTTCCCATGCGGGACTCTTTGTGATGATTCTGCTGATGTTTATCGGTGCGTCCCCCGGCTCCACCGGAGGCGGTATCAAGACCAGCACCTTCTTCATCCTGATACAGACCATGCGGAGTGCCCTGAATAAGCGGCACATGGGAGCCTTTCACCGGAGCATTTCCCCGGAAAACACCTCCCGGGCCTTTCTGATTACCCAGCTATCCCTCAGTGTCGTTCTCATCGGAACCTTTCTGCTCTGTCTCCTGGAGCCTTCCTTTGAAATGAGGCAGCTGCTTTTTGAGGTTGTCTCCGCCTTCGGCACCGCAGGACTGTCCACGGGAATCACGGCCAATCTGCATGCAGCCAGCAAGCTGCTCCTGATTTTTCTGATGTTTATCGGAAGACTGGGCGCATTTACGATTATCACCATGTGGATTGAACGGCCGGAGCAGAACGCCCGGTACACGGAAGAATCCATCACCATCGGTTAACATAACATGTTTTGTCAGGCTCTTTTGCCTGCTATCATTATAGAAATGAGGAAACGAAAAAGATGAAGAAAAATGCAAATTCTACCTTTGGAATCGTCGGCCTGGGCCGTTTCGGAACTGCCCTTGCCATCACTCTGGCGGAGGCCGGGAAAGAGGTCATTGTCGTCGATCAGAATGAAGAAAAGGTCAAGGCTATGCGGCAATACACGGAGTACGCCTTTGTCTGCGACAACCTTTCCAAGGCTACCCTGTCAGAGGTGGGAATCCAAAACTGCGATACCGTCATCGTCTGCATCGGCAGCCGTATCGATACCAGTATCCTGACCACCCTGAACGTGGTTTCCCTGGGCGTGCCCCACGTGATTTCCAAGGCCACCAGTCAGGATCAAGGCGCTGTTCTGGAGAAAATCGGTGCGGAGGTGGTCTATCCGGAGCGGGATATGGCCATCCGTCTGGGTAAGAAGCTCCTGTCCGGAAACTTCCTGGATTTCATTTTTCTGGACAATGATATCGAGATCCAACAGGTACCGGTCAGCGGCTTTATCGAAGGAAAAACCATTCAGGAAATCAATATCCGTAAAAAATACGGCCTGAATATCATTGCCATTGAGCACGATCAGAATACCATCATCGAGCTCTCCCCCGACTATAAACTGCAATCGGAGGATATCATCGTTGTCATCGGAAAAGTCCAGAATATCCGGGAATTAGAGCGGGCATTATCATAAACCAGAAGCTCCGGCCAGCCAGGCCGGAGCTTCGTCCGTTCTATTATACCTCTACATAATCCAGCATCAACGCCAATGCAATCCGAAGTCCATTCTCCAGACTGGAAAGCTCAATCCACTCTTCCCGCGTATGCGCCAGCGCGCCTCTCACGGTTCCTACCGTATTCGCCACGATTCCCAGTGAAAGCGGCACATTACTATCGGTAGAATAAGCCTCAAAATCAATCGGATCCTGATACCAGGTTCCAATGACATCCGCCGTATGCTCTGTAAACGCCTTCAGCGTATCCGCGTCCACCGGTCCGTTACCCGGCCGCACGCCTAAAAGTTCCACCTCGATCTCGCCGCCGCGTCCCCGCACCGACTCCACTGCCGCATCAAACCGCTTTTCCATCTCCTCCAGACACTTCTGGGAGGTAGACCGGAACTCATACAGCATATACGCCTCCTGAGCGATGGAATTGACCGTCGTACCGCCCTCCATGCGTCCGATATTGTAGGTGGTAAAAGCGTCCCCATCCTTCGGCGCTTCAATCTTATAGAGCCGCTCCGTCAGATCACAGAGAATTTCCAGCGCGTTCGGATCACCGAAATTGATATAGGAATGACCGCCCCGGGTCTTACAGGTGATACGATATCGGTAAGAACCCACTGCACAGCTGCAGCACTGGGGTGTATAGCCGTCAAAGGAATAAAAAGCCTTGATCTTCGATCCATAGGTGGCAAACAGTGCCTTCGTGCCATCCAGATTGCCCAGGCCCTCCTCGCAGGCATTTGCCACAAAGAGAATGCCGCACTTCGGCTTTAGCCCATGATTCATCAGATACTTTGCGCCCATCATCAGATTCACCAGATTGCTGGTATCATCGCCGATGCCCGGTGCGAAAAGCTTTCCGTCCTCCTCCTTAAGAGGCAGCTCTGTAGTATCCGGGAACACGATATCCGTATGCGCTGCGAAGACCACCAGCTCCTCCGCATCCGGGTCGCCCAGTTTGCAGATCACATTCTTCGCGTCATCGATATGCACATCCTCCGCGCCCTGCTTCTGAAACCAGTCCCTGCAGAATGCCGCCCGCATATCCTCCTGATGAGAGGGGGCCGGAATCACACCCAGAGTTTTTAAGAGTTCCTTCTGCTCAGACGCTGCTTCAGCGGCATACTGTTCCGCCAGTTCTTTGATTTTCTCGTTCATAAGACTTCTCCTTTTCCCAAACCCCTTATTTTAGAAAACCGGGTAAATGGTCATCACCCAGAATACACTTACCAGTGTAATGACAATAAACGGAACCCAGCCCATTTTCATCAGTTGCTTTACGGTATAGTTACCAGCGCCCATCATCTGCGGTACAGCCGGAGTCGCCAGCGGGGTAAAGAACGCGGTCATGGAAGCGATCATGCAGAGCATGATAGGTCCAACCGGGTTCGCGCCCATGGATTTGCAGATCATGATGTACAGTGGCACGAAAATGGAATAAATTCCCAGATTTAACATGAACTGTGTCAGGACAAACGGTACCAGGAAAAAAATAAATCCTGCGATGTAGTTATTGTGTACGCTTAAAATGATGCCGGACAGATGATTTCCAATCATATCCGCCACTCCGGTTCCGGACAGTGCGGTTCCGATGGCCAGAGCGCCTACGAAAAGCAGTACCATACTGATATTCATGGACTCAATCAGCTCTTTCTTGGTCATGATACCGGACGCCGCGATCACCAGTGCGCCGATAAAGGCCACCTGCCAGGTCTTCAGACCGATCTGGTTGGAGAACAGCAGTCCCAGAAGAACGCAGACAAAGGTTGCGTAGCCGATAAACTCGCGAACTGGGCTCAGCTTTTCCTGCTCCTTCTGCTCCTTCACCTGAAGCTCGGACTCCATCTCGTTGTCTGGCGCGAAACGTGGTACCACAAAGATGGCCAGCAGAAGAATCGCAATCATGGTCGGCGTTTTGGCGTACATGATGTCCATAATGCTCATGTTGTAGGTGGTATACTCATATGCCTCCAGGAAGCCCTGAATACGCGCCATCTCACTGACAGAAGCGCTGAAGGGCAGGGTGATAACGGTACCAATCGCTGTGATGCCCAGAGAAAACATCATCTTGGACGGAGCGATTTTCATCTCCTTACAGACACCGTAGGCCAGCGGAAATACCACGCTGAAGCAGGCCGCTGCGCTGGGGATGAACTGCGCCAAAATACAGGTCAGAATCACGTAGCCCGCCAGAACCTTGGTAAAGGATCCTTTACTGATGCGGCAGATAAACGCGGAAATTTTCTTTACCATCTGGGTACGGTTCAGACCGGCAGATACCACGAACATACTCGCCATCAGGATAGCGCTGGAATTAGCAAAGCAACTAAGCGCGTCGTTGGGGTCCATGCAGCCTGTGACCATCAGTGCTGCGACGCTGATCAGAGAGATGACGGCCATGGATACGCGGCTGCTCAGGAACGCGTACGCCAGGAGCGTCAGGATGAAAATGATCAGACAGATTGTCATTTGATTCATAACAGTTTCCTCCTATAAATATATTTTTAGATACAAAAAACGCAAAGAAGCATTTTCCGGCCGGTGGTGTCTTCGCTTCTTTGCGTTCCTCTTATCTGCATTATAGCACTTGACAGAGTTCGACAACAAATATATTATCTTTATCAAAAGATATAAAAATTATTTATAGGAGGTATCCGGAAATGAAATTTGACGCGATTTTTTACGCGCTGGAGGTGGCGGACGCGGGCTCCTTCAGCCAGGCGGCGAGAAATCTTTATCTGTCCCAGCCGAATTTAAGCTACGCAGTCCGTCAGCTGGAGAAGGATCTGGACGTGCAGCTCTTTCACCGGGTACCCGGAGGCGTGGTTCCCACTGAGGACGGCCAGGAGCTCATCGAGCGCTTCCGCATCATCCGGCGGGAATATGAGCAGATTCAAAGCTTCTCTGAGCTGCCACACCGGGATTTCAGGCAGCAGCTTCGGATCGGATCCTTACGTTCCAGCCGCGCGGCCCGGGCTTTTTCCCGGTTTGTGAAAAAACACAGCGGAGGCGGCTGCCGGTTTTCCTTTTTGAATTATGATTCCCTGGATGAACTGGTGGACGAAATGACTACGAATAAGCTGGATCTGGCTGTGATAGGCGCCTTTTCTACCCATGTGAAAACCATATACAGCAAGCTGAAGAATTCTGATATTGAGTATCACTTGATAGGCCGGAGCCCTATCTGTGTAGTGGTCGGCAGAAGCAATCCCCTCTATGGCCGCACAGAGGCCGTGGCCCTGGAAGATCTCTATCCCTTTACCGCGGTTCAGTACGGTCCCACCTTCAGCGATCCCAGCCACTCCCTGCTCCATGAGACCGGCCTGTCCCTCCACACCGCCGGAGAAATCAATGTGACCGGAGCCCAGATTTTCTTCGATCTCATCGCCGAAACCGACGTCATCGGCCTGGTCGCCGCCTGGCCCCAGGCCTTCCGCCGCTACCACGAGGAACCCTCCACCTGGATTATTCCCATCAGGGACTGTGAGCTGATGGCCGAATACGGTTGGATCAAGCCCCGCCGCACCATACTGCCGGAGCTGGCGCAGGAGTATCTGGATATTTTGGTGGGACTGTATTAACCGTCAAAACTAATCTCCTGTGTTCTCTCCTACAGCCTGGTCAGATTAAAAATCCACTCCAGCCACCGCTCCACCGAGCTGGCCCGCCGGGCGATCTGCCCTTCGCTGCAGACATGCAATTCCCGCATCCGCCGCCCGATGACCTTCTTATCCGGATACCGGCCCGTCTTAGCGCCCATGTCAAAAAACTCCGCGAAAATCCGATGCTCCAGCATCAGCTCCACCAGCTTCAGCTGTCGGGGCTTGTAATTCATCCGAAAGACCCTCTCGCCAAGCCCGGTCAGCCGCACCAGCACCTGACCGTCCGCATTTTCTTTCTCGAAGAGTCCCAGATACCGCCCCGCATTATAATAATAATCTGACTGCCGCAGGTCGAAATCCATCAACTCCGCAATTTGCCCCGGCGTCATGGGATTGCCGTACAGATTCTCCAACAGAGAAATAATACGCTCCATGGAGTTGGCCTGGATAAACGGAACCGACGTATCATCCATGTCATCGTCTGTCCGGATAGCTGTCCGCTCCCGCACCTCCCGGAGTTCACGCAGACTGATCCGCGTATCCTGCAGGGAATAATTTTTCGCCTGCACCAGCTCGATGGACGAGTAATCCTCCGGATCCGCAAACCGGTACTCAAACAGTCGATAAATCAGATTGGAATACACAGAAAAGACCAGCCGGATGGGCTTCTTCACCCGCGTCCGCCACAGCCGGTACGGGTAGTAAAGCTGCCGTACATGGAAATCGGAATGCACCACATTTTTGGCTTCCATAATGACCACGGAACGGGCGTTTTCAAAGCCGCCGTCGATCTCGCACTGGGCATTTTCCACATGAATCTGCTGTGCCGCGCCCCGCACCGTATGAACCCGGAAGTCAAAAATGCCCGTCCCCATGCGGCCATTAAAGGTAGCGTCATTTCGCCCGTCCCCCAGAAAATCATCGAGAATCCCGGACAGAGTCAGCGCATGAATGGCGTTGGCCTCTGAACTGATGTTATTGACATCGATGGACTCATACTCCGGCATGTCCACATGGGTCATCCGGGCCACATGCTCATGAAGTTCCGGAATCGGCTCATACAGCAGGAACTCTCCCATCACATAGGAAGTCCTGCTATCCGGCAAAAGATTCAGCTTCTGCTTCCGAAGAGCGTCCGGCAATGCGTCGGAGCTGTCCCATTTGGCCATCAGGCGGGGCTCCCGGAATTCCCGAATCTGGTCCGCCTTGATTCTGTATACACCGTTTTTTTCCACCTCTTCTGCGATAGGGTATTTCTCCAGAAGCCGTTTCCAGGCCTCATTTGCAGAAAGCGTCGTCTTCTCCGCCATATCGGTACCTCATTATTTCCCATAAAAAGAGCTGTTCTATAAAACCACATTTTTAAAATTCGACTGTCTTAAAGCTCCCATTCTCCGCATTATAGAAGAACACCTTCTGGGACAGTCGCTCCTCTTCGCCGCAGGTGCGGTTCAGATGCTTCAGGCTCCGCAAAATCCGGATGGGAAGAATACTCCCGGCCGGATGGATGCAGGCCTCGTGGACACTGGTAAACGCCACATAATAGCTTCCTCCCGACAGCTTGGCCAGCCGTTCCTTCACACCCGGATAAAACATGGCGATGGCTCCGTTCAGCTTCCGGGTGGTGGTCAGAAGCGGCGCCCGCTCCGGACTGAGCATCTGAATTCCACTGTTTTCCGACATGAATTCTCCCTTTTCATAGGGAGCGCCCACACAATCCATGGGATCCAGATACAGGCGCGGCGGTGCCGTCACGTAGGTGTTCAGCATGGCGTCCTCCCAGACGCGCTTTCTGGGCAGCCTCCAGCCATCCACGGTCGTTCGGGGAACCTTTATGGTCCCCAGGCCATTTTCACCGTCATACACGGTCAGATAGAGTACTAGAGCCACGTCACCGTACCGCTCATACACATACTCCTTGAGCTCCCGTCTGCAGTCGCTGAAATAGATGGGCCGAATCAGCAGTTTGTCCCTGATCAGCTCATAATTCTGCATCTGTTCCAGCACACCGGTCTCCAGCATCTCACCTGCCGCTTTTATGCTGCCCTGCACATAGCGCCAGACGCTGTCCCAGCCCTCTTCCTCCTGCCGGTCATAAAGCTCTTCCAGTGAAAACCGGGAAACCTGTGAGAGCTTCTCGCTTTTTGTTTTGGTAACCGTCACATAATCGCCGATCAGCACGCCGGATTCCGTCTGATTGTACCGCAGATTCGTCTCCCTTACAAACCGCTCGTCGTACCCCTCATCTCCATCCGAAAGACCTTCCGGGTAAAACTGAATCTCGCCGGGCTTCACTCCCAGAGCCTTCTTTTCCGTAAGCCGGGTCAGAAAACTGCTGCAAAACTCCTGATATGTCACGCCATATCCTCCTTTATTTTAGCTGTATTGGTCGGAACTTTCAACCTCCTTATCTTCTGTAGGTGTAGACACCCGATGAGCAATGAATTTTGCACGGGCTTTTGAAGCTTGTTTGTCAAAAAAATCATGGGATCATTGGGAAGAAGCGCCCTGTGATACAAAAGATTAATCTGATAGTTAAAGAATAGCATATTGTAATGTTTTTGTAAATTATTTCCATCCGGCAAATTTCGTAACGATACGACAATGAATTGGCTTTTCCGCGAAAAGTCTGTTCTATATCATGAAAGCTTTATACTTGCACCCACAAAAAACGTGGTCCGTAATCCCTCTCTCCACTGATTCTGCGGCAAAACCGAGGTTATCACTTTCCACGTTCTCTTTTGACTTTCTACTATATTCCTTCTAATTTACCCTGCTGTGCCGCATACTCCTTGAGCTCACACAGTCCTGCCGCCATCCCGGCCTCTGCGCCTGTCTCAGGAAGTTTCACGGTACAAATCGCCCGTTCACAGCCATCTATGAGCCGTTTCGCCTCCGCGATCTGCTCCTCTCCGATCGTCTGAAAAGCCGATACCCTCACCGTCTGCACTGCCAGCGCCTTCGCCGACGGATAATCCAAATCATTTTCCCACAAGATCCCGGCTGCAAAGGGGATTCTCTCCCTCTGAAGCTTTCGGAACACCGCCGTGCCCATGCCATTTCCGGCGATAACAAAGACCCGCGGCTCCCCATCCACAGCCGGGAGCTCCAGGTCGCCGGTCAGCTCGTCGTAGGTTCCCACGGTCATGCCATACAGCTTCGGAATATACCCTTCGGTGAAAATCTCCTCCGGCGTCCCGAACCGATCCACCTTATCGCCCCGCACGCAGGCAATTTTATCCGAGATACGGCCTGCCAGATCCAGTTCATGTAAGGACATGATGACAGACAGATTTCTTGTCCGTGACATATTTTGAATAATGGAAAGGAATTCCAGTTTGTAACGGATATCCAGAAATGAAGTGGGCTCGTCCAGCACAATAATATCCGGCTGCTGGCAGAGGGCCCGGGCCAGCATGACCCGCTGCTTCTGACCGTCGCTGGTCTTCGTATAATCCCGATCCGCCAGCTCATGGATATGTACCAGATCCATGGCCTCGTCCACCACCGCCCAGTCCTCCCCGGAGAGCACGCCAAACTTGCCCGTATAGGGGTAACGGCCTGTGGACACCACGTCCCGGCAGGTCATCATTTCCGGATGGATGCGCTCGGTCAGCACTACAGAAAGCTTCTGAGACAGTTCCTTGCCGCTCAAATCCCCCATAGCCTTGCCGTCCAGCACCGCCACGCCGCCTAAGGGCGCCAGCTGCCGGATGATACTTTTCAGAATCGTAGTCTTGCCCGCGCCGTTGGGGCCGATGAGAGTCAGGATTTCACCCTTTTTCAGGCCGATTCGGATGTCTTTGATCAGGGGAACGCCGTGGTAGCCGACGGTCAGCCCTTCCGTGTAGAAATAATAGGTATCCATATGCTACTCCGCCCTCTCCTTTTTTCTGTGAATCATGATGTAGATGACCACCGGCGCGCCGAACACCGCCGTCACTGTACTGATGGACAATTCCGTCGGCGCAAACATGGTCCGGGCCAGCAGGTCGCAAAACAGGCAGAAAGCCGCTCCACCCAGGAAACAGGCCGGAATCATCAGGATAGGCTTCGCCGTCCCGAAAAGATTCTTGACCAGATGGGGCACCGCGATTCCCACGAAGGAGACCGGACCCGCAAAGGCCGTCACGCAGGCCGACAGGACGCTGGAAAGCAGCACCAGAAGAACCCGGAATACCTGCACGTTCAGGCCCATATTTTTTGCGTAGGCCTCTCCCATCTGGTATGCGCTGATGGGCTTGGACATGAGAAAGACGCAGATAGCTGTAATTCCCACCACGATGGCCATAATCAGCACATTGTCCCAGGTCATGCCGGAAAAGCTTCCCTTGGACCAGTTGTGCAGATTCACGATGTCCGCGTCATCCGCAAAGGTCACCACGAAGTCCGTCACAGCCGAACAGATATAGCCGATCATGACGCCGCTGACGATAAGCATGGACATCTGATCCATGACCCGTGACATGAGAATCACAAAGCCCATACAGAGCATGGCTCCCGCAAAGGCCGCGATAATCAGGACCCAGGAGCTTAAAGCAAAAGCATTTCCCAGGGCTGCCACCATGACCAGGGCCACCACCAGCTTTGCGCCGGAGGAGATCCCCAGTGTAAAGGGACCCGCGATGGGGTTATGGAAGAAGGTCTGCAAAAGATAGCCGGACAGAGCCAGGCCGCCGCCCAGGATGCCTGCTGCTGCAGCCCGGGGAAATCGGATGCCCATGACGATATCCGTATAGGTATCATCGTTCCCATTTTTCCCCAGAATCTTTGGAATCTCCGCCAGCGGAATGTTCACGGTTCCGATGCAGATGCTCAAAACCAGAAAAATCAGCACCAGCAGGGCCAGTATCAGAAATGCAGCCCAGTATCTTCCTTTATTTCGGGCATTTCTGCCGCCTGTTGTGTTACTCATTGTTCCCGTTCCCTTCTGTCACTGTGCAAATTCCCACAGCTATCGTGTGTCTGTTATCCGGCGCATACTTTCCGGATCCCTCTCTTTGCGTTCCGAAGCGTATCAGTTTAACTTGTAAAGATAAGTCAGATCCCCGTCGTCCCCCACCAGCATCCGGTGAATATCCGACGTAATCGTGCCCAGCTCCATGGTAGACTGATACAGATTCTTCATGGTACAGTACACATGGCCCTCCTGCACTGCCCTGAATTTCCCCAGCAGCGGGCTTTTTGCCAGCAGCTCATCCACCGAGGAGAGCTGTCCCTCTATGGTACTGTTGTAAATGATGTAATCCGCGTCCTTCGCCCCTGCGTAGAACTCCTCCATCGTCATGGACAGGGTGGAAGTAGCATCCTCTGCATCTCCCAGATCCTGGAAAATATACGTGCCGCCCGCCAGCTCAATCATCTTCGGCAGATAGTCGGCAGATTTCCGCACGTTGGCTTCGCCGTTGCTGGTGATATAGAAAAATGCCACCGTCTTGCCTGTGGCTTCTTCGCCGCTGATGGCCTTAAAAGCATCCGCCTCACTGGCAAAGGCCGCCTCAGCCTCTTCCTCATGGCCGGTCAGCAGGCCGTAGAGCTTCACCCACTCGGTCCTGCCTAAGGGGTTCGGCTCATAGCTGGAATGATCTATCAGCACCGGAATTCCGAATTTATCCAGCTGCTCCTGCACCTCCGGCGTATGGGAAATCATGGTGTTCTCGATGGCCAGGCCGCAATTTTCCGCCAGAATCTGCTCATAATCCGGCGCAGAATATTTGCCTGCATAGAGAATGTCGCCATTCTCCATGGCTGCCTTCGCCGCATCGATATACCAGCCGTCGGCTTTGGTGCCGCTGAAGCGAATACTGTCCAGGGCGTCCAGGGATACGAACATGTCCATGACCGCCGAAGCCACCAGATATATATTCTGAATGGGCTGCTGAAGTACCGTGATATCCTTCGCCAGATCCTCCGGCGCTTCCTTATCCTCAGGAACCACCAGGAAGCGTCCGCCGTCCGTGATGGTTATCAGTGAATAGCCGCCCTCATAATTGTCAATGGTAAATTTCTGCGCGTATTCCAGCTTCGTGCTGTCCGTATAAGTCAGCTCGTCACTGATATCCGTGCTGTTCTCTGCCGTGCCGGAACCGCCTGCTCCACAGGCCGTAAGTCCCAGACACATAGCCAGGCACAGAAGAAGTGCCATCAGTTTCTTTTTCATGCCTTTGTATTCCTCTTCTTCCGCATCACAGTCGCCGCAATCGCTGCCGCTACCGCAATTATCACAATACCTGCTGCCGCCGTAGTGGAGCCCGCTCCTCCCGTGCTGCCGCCATTCTCTCCCTGAATAGAATCTGACGCAAAGGTCAGCGTATATTCTACCTCATGGGGCGTACTCATGGCCGTCGTATCGCCAATCACATCGATCCCCTCGTCAAAGACCTCCACCGGAATTTCAAAAACCGAATGCTCGTCTGTACTCACCGGAAGATACTTCTCGCCGCCCACGATCATATAGTCGTAGTGATTGCTGCTCCAGGTAATCTGGGCCACAGCCTGTCCGTCCTCCACGGACAACGCGGCAGGTGACTCAATAGTGGCCCGGCCGCTGCCGCCCTCCATGGCCACTTCTACCGTATAATTACCGTCCGCCAGCTGTAAATCCTCGATTGTCATTGTCTTACTCCTTCTATTTGAATTTCCTATAATTGGAACAAGGGGGCTGCCGCAAAACGTTCTGCACATTCTACAACAGCCCCTGCATGTTATTGTTCGCTTTTTCTAAAGCCTAGTCCTGAAGAAGCTCCGGATTGGATACGCTGACCTTATGGTCGTACCATACGCCCTTGGTTCCGATCAGCGCCAGGTCGAATTCCTCGTCCAGTGCGGGAACCGGTACGTCGAAGGCATTGGCCTCCTCCGGTTCTGTACCATCGCCGAAATCTACGGTCTCTACGGTCGGCTGCAGAAGCTCTGCGCCGTCCTTCTGGGCATCCTCTGCCAGACCTTCATACAGATTCACAATGTTCTTGGAAGGCATAACCACATGAATGGTCATCTGTCCGTCCTTTACGGTCAGCGTTCCCTTTCCCTCGTAAAATTCATTTACATGGAACATACTGCTGTCTGTATTGAAATCTGCGGTGTAAACGCCGTCCTCCAGTGCCGCTGCTGCAGCTTCTTCTGCGTCAGCCTTTTCCGGCTCCGCCGTTTCTTCTGTCTTGGCAGTTTTCTCATCGGAGCTTTCCGCTTCTGTGGTAGTCTCTGCAGCCGGCGTCTCCGCCTTGCTGCCGCAGCCCATCACCAGTGTGCAGCTTAAGACTGCCATTCCCATTAACGCGATGATTTTCTTCTTCATTTCTTTTCTTGTCCTTTATCCTTACTTATTTCATAGCCTCTGCGGTATGAGCAACATAGAGATTCTGGATTGCCTCGATCTCGCCCAGACCTGCGATCTGGCAGTCTACGCTCTCGAACTTGCCGGATGCGTTGAACATGCTCTTCCAGGAATCGTCATCGTCGCCTGCCATGTCGTTGTTTGCATGGTCGCCTGCAACTACCATCAGCGGACGAAGTACAACCTTGGTGTAACCGGCCTCTGCAACTGCGTTAATCACATTCTCACATGCAGTATCTTCCGGCTCGCCCTCTACGGTTCCGATAAATACGTTCTCATATCCCAGATCCTTCATCTGTGCCTGCATCTGGCTATAGGAAATCTTTGCGGTATGGGAGGTACCATGACCCATGAATACAAATGCCACGCCATCCTCTTTTGCTGCGTCCAGAGTATCGAAACCAGCCGTCTTTACAGCCTCAGCAGTAATAGCCTCGGCAACAGCCTTCTTGTCTGCGTTGACTGCGGAAGCGTCTGCTCCAACCTCGCCCAGAAGCGGCTCAGCTACCTTTACAGACTCAAATTTATCCTTGTATGCGTCTACCGCCTCCATCAGCTCGTCGTACTCAGCGCCGTGCATCAGATGGGTCGGCTGTACTACCAGGTTCTTTACGCCGTTGGCAACTGCGCGATCCAGAGCCTGATCCATGTTGTCAATTGCCTCGCCGTCGCGGGCCTGGATATGGTTGATGATGATCTGTGCGGTAAAGGCACGTCTTACGGACCAGTCCGGATTTGCCTCTGCCAGAGCGTCCTCGATACCCTTGATATCAGCTACACGGCTGTCATTGAAGGAAGTACCAAAGCTTACTACCAGCAGCTCGTTCTCGCCGATCTCGTCCTGGTTTCTCGGATCATCCTTGGAAGCGTCTCCGGTGTCGCGTCCGAAGTAATCCGGGTCAGCGTTCTCGCCCTCTACCAGCTCCTTCTGAGCGTCTGTCAGAGCGTCCCATGCTTCCTTGGCTGCCTTACAGTCAGCGTCTGTGGTCTCTGTTCTCTCCTGAACATAGATCTTGTCAATCAGGGCTGCTACGTTGTCAGCTGCAGCCTGATCTGCGTCCGCGTCGTCTGCAGTCTCCTCTGCAGCGTCTGTGGTCTCTTCCGTAGTAGTAGTGTCTGCAGCCGGCGTCTCAGCCTTGCTGCCGCAGCCTGCCAGCATGGATGCTGTCAGAGTTGTTACACATAACAGTGTTACAAGTTTCTTTTTCATTTTCTTTTCCTCCTGCAAAAATTTTTCAGTTAAATGAAATTCATAAGATCAGAAGGAATCTGCTAAAAAATCCGACGATCCTGTGGATCGTCGGATTTTCAGTCGTCAGCTTTACATCTGTTCGCCCATCCACGCAAAACAGCGCTGCGCGGAACAGCTGTGTCTATACCCCATCTGGCACTATCAATCCTCGTGATCCGGAATCTTTCGACTCCATGCGCCGCAGTCTGGCAGGTCTCCTGGCTTACAGTACAAGCGCTGCTTATCGTCTTCCCGATGGCTCAGTGACGTATGATAAGCCGCTCCTGCATACAGTGACGAGATCGCGCAGGTCTCTCACCTGCTTCCCTATTCTCCGTTTTTTAACGGCACCAGCTGCTTCTTATTTGATTTCACATAACCTACACAAGCATTATAGCAGTCTTTCTGAAATAATCAACTGTTTTTCCGCTATTTTTTCTTCCTTTTTGCATTATTTCGCCCGTTTTTTCATAAATAACAGATAAGCGAGCAGCAATATGATACCTACCGGCAGAGAAATCAGCGCAGACTGGGTAAATCCTGCCACAATATAGGTAATAAAGGAAATCACTGCTACACTGACCGCATAGGGAAGCTGGGTGGACACATGGTTTACATGGTTACACTGGGCTCCCGCAGACGCCATAATGGTCGTATCGGAAATCGGGGAGCAGTGGTCGCCGCAGACAGCGCCCGCCATGCAGGCAGAGATGGCCACGGTCATCAACGCCGGATGGGTGGTCTGGAACGCGTCTACCACAATCGGAATCAGGATACCAAAGGTTCCCCAGGAGGTTCCGGTGGCAAAAGCCAGGAAGCATCCAACCAGGAAAATAATAGCCGGAAGCAGAGCAACCATACCCTGAGAGCTGCTCTTAATCAGATTAGCCACGAACTCCGCGGCGCCCAGGCTGTCTGTCATGGCCTTCAGGGTCCAGGCGAAGGTCAGAATCATGATGGCCGGAACCATGGCCTTGAAGCCCTCGGGAATGCAGTTCATGCACTCCTTGAAGCCCAGGACCTTACGGCTCACATACAGCAGAATCGTGATGACCAGGGCGAAAGCACTTCCGATGGCCAGACCGATGGACGCATCACTGTTGGAGAAGGCGGTCACGAAGTCCGCGCCGTCAAAGAAGCCGCCGGTGTAAATCATGCCGATAACACAGCAGATGATCAGGGAAAGAATCGGAATCAGCAAATCCTTTACGGAACCATTTCCCACGTTATCCAGGCCTTCTGCGTTGCCGTAAGGTCTGTCCGGCGTAGTAAACAGGTCGCCCTTCTTTGCGTTGTCCTCATGGACCTTCATGGAACCGAAATCAATGTTCAGAATTGCTATCGTAATCATCATAACGATAGTCAGAATCGCGTAGAAATTATAGGGAATCGCGCTGACAAAAAGCGCCAGTCCGTCCTCACCCTCTACGAAACCGGTTACAGCCGCCGCCCAGGATGAAATGGGGGCAATGATGCAGACCGGAGCCGCCGTGGCGTCGATGAGGTACGCCAGCTTGGCACGGGAAATATTGTGCTTGTCCGTCACGGGACGCATCACGCTTCCTACGGTCAGACAGTTAAAATAATCATCGATAAAAATCAGCACGCCCAGGGCTACGGTCACCAGCTGCGCGCCGGTGCGGGTCTTAATATGCTCGCTGGCCCACCGTCCAAAGGCCGCCGAGCCTCCGGCCCGGTTCATCAAGGACACGATGGCTCCCAGGATCACCAGAAACACCAGAATTCCCACATTGTAGCTGTCGGACAGAACGCCTACGATTCCATCCTCAAAGATGTGAAGCACCGTTCCCTCGAAGCTGAAGCCCGAGTAGAACAGGCCTCCCACCAGGATGCCAAGAAACAGTGAGGAATACACCTCCTTGGTAATCAGAGCCAGAACAATCGCTACTACAGGCGGCACCAACGCCCAAAAGGTAGCATACATAACAGGTACATAATCCATTTTTAAAATCTCCTTCCCTCGAAAACAGTCGAAAAAAAGACCGTGAGCACATACTTCCCGACTGTACTCACGGTCCGAACTTCCCCTTCGACCTATGATAGCTCTCCACAGTCCTGTGACAGTCTGACGCATATTCTGCGGCAGCCCAGAAACCCATCCTTCGGAACGGATGAATCCCTTCGGCGGTCTTCCCTTTCCCGGCTGACTGGTTCCGACCTTATGTCAACCGATACTCCTGAAGCCCCGCGCCTCTATCATTTTCTAAAATTGCCTATGTGGCTATCCTATCACGGAATGGGAGGAAGATCAAGTGTTTCTACTATTTCTCTGCAGGATAATGATCCCGTACTCCATCCAGCTTCTTGCTGCCAATCCGTACGTGGAAATTCGGATCTTTCGGAATATCCGGATTGATACCCAGATCCTGCGGAGCCAGGCATGCAACTACCTGCATGGGAATGATATACTCCCACGCGGAAAACAGCGGATCCTCTACAAAATCACAGAGCAGATACTTGTCACTATATTCCTCTACTCCCTCCGGAGATCCGATGAAGTAATTATGGGGTGTCCAATCGCTCAATATCTCTATCAGCTTTAATACACGGGGCTTGTAATCTCCCTTGGAAGCCAGATAGAAAATATGTGCGCTGTCTGTAATGGAATTGTAGATACCATGGAAAAATTCTTCAATATCATATCCGGTTACACCCTGACGGACAGTTTCCAGAACCTTTAAGGCTCCCTCCAGTACATCGGCATACATTCCATCGTATCCGACTACAATAATTCTCTTAGCCGGGAGGAATTCTTCCTTGATCCTGCCATACCATTCTGTTGCGGCCTTTGTCACATTTCCCAGGTTATCGATGACCTTATTCATTCTTTTCAGATAAGCATCTACAGTAGCCTGATCGGTAATGCCCTTGGCCAGAGCCAGCTCCGTCAGCATCATCATCAGCGTCACAGTAGTTCCTGCATAGCCCTTCGTTTTTGCTCCGCACTTTTCATTACCCACCTCAATCCGGGTTTTCGTATCCGCATGCTCAAAAACAAGTGCTGTGGGATTTTCAGACACTGCTGCTGTATACAGTCCTTCTGCAATAGCAGCGTCCAGGCCTTCTACTGTAGAAAGGCTTTGTCCACCCTGGGACATTCCGATCACCAACGTATTCTTATTGAATACCTTTTCGCTGCGTGCAAACTGTGTCGGATACATGCAGAACACCTTCCGGTTCAGCAGCTCTTCCAGATAATTCTTGGCAGAAAGTCCTGCATGATAACTGGTGCCTGAACCAAGCACATAGATCTGCTCAATATTTTTATCCTTAAAATATTCTACAAATTCCTTTGTGATCTCTTTTCTGTTCTCAATGATTCCTCTCAGAACAACCGGAGTTTCACAAATATAATCATACATTTTTGTCTTTTCCATTAGAAAATACCAATAACAGAACCAATAATTCCTACGATAATCATACCCCAGAGAATTGTGGTTGTCTTAATTCCTTTCTGTAATAATTTGTAAGTCCCGAGTGTCAGACACAACGGCAGGAATCCTGTAATAATCGCATCAAAGATATCCTGCACTACAATTTCCGCACCGGAAATTGTAAATACCAGCGGTGTGGAAAGTGATACCATGGACGCTGCCATAGAACCAACTACCACCAGACCCAGAATCTTTGCGGCCTCGGTTAACGCTGCAATTACGCCTCCCTGAGACAGGCCCGCCAGGAAATTTACACCACTCTTATAACCAATACGCAGTCCCTGATAACGCACCAGGAAATGCGGGATATTGTAGATAAGGAGGAACAGAATGGCACCTAAAATGCTTCCCTGTGCTGCCAGGCTGGCACCGATACCTGCACCGATAATACGGAAGGTTCCCCAGAAAAAGGAATCACCAATACCTGCCAGAGGCCCCATCAGTGCTGCTTTTACTGCATTGATAGATTCCTCATCACATTCTTCCCCTGCGTCCTTGGCCTTCTTGAATTTTTCCTCCATAGCAATTGCTGCACCTGTGATAAAGGATACAATAGCCGGTGTGGTATTGAAGATAGCCAGATGCCTCTTCAATGCTTCGGAAGCCTCTTTCTTATCCGGATACAGTTTCTTCAGAGCCGGAACCATCTGATAAGCAAAGCCTACATTCTGCATTCTTTCATAGCAGAAGCATGCCTGCAGCGGAAATGACCGCCAGAAGGTTTTCTTGAATACCTCCTTTGTCATAACAGTTTCTTCGGTTGCTGTTGTCTGATTCACGTTCTCTGCCATTACAGTTCACCTCCCAAATCATCAGATACTGCAGGAGCAGCTGCTTCTTCTGTTTTCTTATTTCCTGCATACTGGAAAATCACATAGGCAATTGTCGTGCCGATGACGGCTGCTCCTACGGTATTCACACCGAGAAGTGCTGTAATTGCCCAGCCCATGAAGAAGAAAGCTACATTCTTCTTGTTAAACAGAAGCTGCATCAGAATGGCAATTCCAAGTGCCGGAAGCATACCGCTGGCTACAGAAAATCCATTGATTACACTCTGCGGAATTTTATCAACAAATGCACTGATAACGGTAGACCCAAGCAGTGCACCGCAGAATACCAGCAGGAAATAAGCAACAAAGAACAGAATGGCGCCGCCCCAGAGAGCGCGGTCAATTCCTTTATAATCACCATTTTCTGCTGCCTTATCTGCCTGATGTACGAAGTAGCCATTGGCAGTTCTACAAAGAATACCTACCAGCTGTCCTAAGGTTGCAATGGGCAGTGCCAGGGCTACTGCTGCACTGACATCCAGCTTGGCACTGATGGCAAATACGGTAGCAAGAATACTTCCGGATACGGTGTCAGGCGGTGTGGCGGAACCAATTCCAACTACACCCATCATAACCAGCTCCAGAGAAGCTCCAATAATAATACCTGTCTGTAAATCTCCCAAAATCAGACCTACCAGTGGTCCAAGAACCAATGGCCGATCCAACATACACATTCCGAATACACGGCTGTCCCAAATACCGATACCGCCCAGAATACCAAGCAGTACTGCATGAATTATACCCATAACCTACACTCCTTCTTTTGAATCTCTCTGTTTCTGTTACCTTGCAAAACTTTTTCTGATATCTGCTGTGGTCAGGCGCTTCGATGTAGGATCTGCCTGCATCACAAGCTCAGCCCCTTTTTTCTCCATGCTGTCCATCACAGCGATATCATCTGCATCCATGTAAGAATTCATATCAATTTTTTTCTTTCCTTCTCCGCTTCGGAGTCCGCCCAACAATACATCCTTGATCGCTCCGTTTGTCCGATCGTACAGATATTCCGCATCCTTCATATCTTTGCAGATTACCATAATCGTACGTGCTGCATGCTTTGGGTTGTTGATCACTGCTACTGCTCCATCCAGAGATTTCATGGAAAGTGTTACCTCCGGCGGTGTGGCCAGTTTAAAAGCCATCTGCATGGTCGCATCTGTAATCAGCTTATCGTTTGCCACTACAATCGTGTCAATCTTGTAATAGTTTGTCCATGCCACGGCTACCTGTCCATGAAGAAGTCTATCGTCTACACGCAATACTTTAATCATCGTTTTCCTCCAATCTTACAGTTCCCCGTCATCACTGATGGATACGGGTTCTGCCTGCTGGTCATTGATCAGTATAATCGTATCTCTGGCTTCCGCCAAAGCTGTACGAATCTGCCTCAGATTTTCTTCTCTGTCATCCGTAAGTTCCAGCATAACCAGTGACACCAGCAATCCCAGATTCAGGCCGCTTACCAGATAAATCTCCGGATGCTCCGCCATAATTCCAATGGCTGCCTGTGTGGTACTGCCGCCCGGCAGATCTGTAATCAGAATTGTCGGCCAATCATTCTCAAAGGAAGCGATCGCATCATTCAGTTTTTGCTTCGTCTGTGCAATGTTTTCATCCATGGTAATGCTCAGCGCTTTCAAATTCTGAACTTCACCGAGAATAAATCTGCAGGACTGCGCAATTCCCTTGGAAAATTCCCCGTGTGTCAGTAAAACAATGTTCTTCATAAGCACCTCCTATAACTGTATATACATTTTACTATATGCTACTATACTTTTACCCTCTTGTCAATCCTATTTTTATATACTTTTAATAATTTTTATTCCATTTCCATTATTTATATCTGCCTTTTTTCTATCTCCCTTGACTTTTTTCATTTCCCCAGCTATCATAAGTATATACAAATATGTGTAAATATAGAAACAAGGAGATTACGATTGAAAAATTCACCGCGGTATCTTGCCATCGCACAGGATATCATCACTCAAATTCAGGAAGGAAAACTTCGCCCTGGTGATCAGATTATGACAGAGGCACAGCTGTGTGAAGAATACGTAGTCAGCCGTATGACCGTCAATAAAGCACTGACTACCCTGGTTACTAAAGGATTTGTGCGCCGTGTCTCCGGAAAAGGAACCTTCGTTCTGGACCAGCAGGTTACCAAATACATCGGAGCTGCCTCGCCCGGAAGCTTTTCCCGTGATATGGCTTCCATTCACACCAAGCCCGGTGCCATTCTGGTAGAATATCGTGTAGTCCGTGCTTCTGAATTTCCGTCTGTAGCTCAGCAGCTGGAGCTGCATGAAAATGATTTTCTGCACTATATCCATCGAATTCGTACCAGCGACGGGATCCGGATTGCTTTAAGTCACACTTATATTCCCTGCAAATATCTTCCTGCTGTTGATGTCTCTGCTTTGGAAGGATCCCTCTATGAATATCTGGATGAAACCTACCATGTACATCCCCAGGCACTGGATTACAGCTTTGCAGCCCTGCTTCCTACCAACCGGCAGAAGGAGCTGCTTCAGGTGGACTCCTGTGCCCTGTTAAAATCTTCCCACCGGAGTATTATCGAGACAGGGGAACTGTTCGAATATACAGAGACCTACTATGCGGGCAACCGCTTTACCTACAAATTTGCCCCACGTTAGGAACCAATGATTTTTTTATAAAAATAGAAGGAACTGTGAACCTGTATTTCTCATGCAGCTTCGCAGTTCCTTCTATTTTCATTTTTATAAATCAGCTATTCTGAAATTTCCCCTGCATAATTCCGCGCAAAGATTTCCTTTACCTCTTCCGGATCCTCTGTCTGTCCCAGCGCCCACATCATTTTCGTCACAATGGCTTCCGTGGTCATATCACGGCCCGGAATGACCCCACAGTCCAGAAGCTTGCGTCCCACCTCATAGAGGGACAGATCGCTCTTCTCATAGAGACACTGGCTGCACACCGCAATGCTGACCCCATGATCCGTCAGCTTCTTCAGCTTGGGAAGGAGGTTCCGCCGCTCAAAATGGGTGCCACCCGCGCCAAAGGCCTCGATGACAACGCCCCGGTACCCCAGCTCCAGCAGGCTGTCAAAAATCTCCGGCTTGGTTCCCGGAATCAGCTTCATCAGAAATACGTCCGTACAGAGCTTATTTTTCAGCTCAAAGGGAGCCGCCGCCTCTTCTCCCGTCCGGCTGTGCTCCAGGTGTACGCCGTCCGCATAGATTTTCCCGATATAGGGCGCGGAAATGCTTTCAAAGGCGTCAAAGCCCATGGTTCGCACCTTTACCGCGCGGCAGCCGCCCATAATCTTATCGTCAAAGGCCACCATTACCCCGCTCAGACCTGCGTCCACCGCCGCGAAGGCCGTCTGCAGGTTCCGCTTGGCATCGGTAAACATCTGGCCGATGGGAATCTGCGCTCCGGTCAGCACCACCGGCTTCGTCAGGTTCTGCAGCATATAGCTGAGTGCGGAAGCCGTATACGCCATGGTATCTGTGCCATGGGTGATGATGATACCGTCATAATCCGGCAGCGCCTCCGCCACCTGCTCTGCCATAAACTGCCATTCCTCCGGCTGAATATTGGAGCTGTCCAGATTCAGGATATCCCGGCTTTCGATCGCGAAGCCTTCCCGCAGCTCCGGCAGAAGTTCCAGAATTCCGTCTCCGGACATTCCCGGGGTCAGCCCCTCCTCTGAATGGGTACAGGCAATGGTTCCGCCTGTCGCCAGCAATAATACCTTTTTCATTCTCTTTGTTCCTCCTTACCCCTGCCAGGGTGCTGCCGCCCGGTCATGAAAATACAGTCGGTATTCCACACCGCTCAGTTCTTTATCCACAAAGGCTCTCGCTTTTTCCACATCCCGTTCCTTCAGGGCCTCCACCAGCTCCAGATGCGCTTCCATCGCCCCCACCGCATCCGCGCTTTTCCAGTCCCGCACCAGCACCCGGCGCAGCTTGTTCAGGGTTCCCTCCAGGGTAGAAATCAGATAGGGATTCCGGGACAGATAGACGACCGACATATGAAACTGCATATTCATGTCGCTGTACTGCCGGTAGGTGCCCTCCTTCATGGCCGCTATCTGCTTATGTACCTCCGCCTCCAGATGAGCCAACTCCTCTTTCCCCGCGTACTGGATCGCCAGCTCTGCGGAGGCCTTTTCCAGGATTCCCCGGAACTGAAACAGGCTCTGCAGCTCCGCCACCGAAAGCCCTCTGACCAGATAGCCCTTGTTGGGAATCTTGTCCAGGAATCCCTCCATACAGAGGTAATTCAGCGCCTCCCGGGACGGCGTCTTGCTGACACCGAACTTTTCCGAAATCTCCGCCTCGGTAATCATATCATTTTCCTCATAAACCCAGTTGATGATATCCTCCCGCAGGGCTTCGAGGACTTTTTCTGTCATAGACTGCCGTTTCGCCATAATGAGCCTCCTGTATCTTAAGTCTGCCTGTTGTTTTTGGAATATCAGTGATATATCACTGATATCTGTATCGTACACCCGGGGATTTCCTCTGTCAAGCAAAAAAGACCTTATCGTATCCATACGACAAGATCTTTTCTTTCTCTCTTTTACACCAGATGAACGATATCAATCAGCACCACAGCCACCAGGCCGTAATATACCACGATAGCCACCAGGTCGTTGATGGTTGTGATCAGGGGACCGGACGCCACTGCCGGGTCCACGCCCACCTTTTTGAAGAAAATCGGGGTCAGGGTTCCCACCAGGCTGGATACCACCATGGCGCCCACCAGGGACACGCCCACACAGGCGGAAATCATCAGGGAATAGCCCAGGGTGAAACCCTTGAACAGGTGGATGTACGCGCCCAGGAATACCAGGGCCATCACCGCCAGAATCGCGCCGTTGAAGAAGCCGATCTTCATCTCCTTGAACATAAGCTTCACCTTCTGTCCGGTGGTCAGGTTCTCATCCATCAGCACCCGGATGGTTACCGCCAGGGACTGGGTTCCCACATTGCCGGCCATATCCAGAATCAGGGACTGGAAGCACATGACGATGGGCAGCACCGCCACGACGGACTCAAAGACGCCCACCACAGCGGACACCACCATGCCGAGGAACAGCAGAATCACCAGCCAGGGCAGTCTTTTACGGATGCTCTCGCCTGTGGTCTCGTTTAAGTCCTCCTCGGCAGTCAGACCAGCCAGCTTCGCATAATCGTCACCCATCTCGTCATCTACCACCTCTACAATATCCTGGGCTGTGATGATACCGCCGATGCTCCGATCCTCCAACAATACGGGAATAGAATCCTCGGCGTAGTCCTTGATTTTCTCAATGCAGTCACTGATTTTCTCATGGTCCATGACGAACGGATAGGAACGGCTGATCAGATCCTCCAGCTCCACATGCTCTCTTGCGATGATCAGATCCTGCAGCTCGATGGCTCCGTAGTACTGCTCCTGCCGATCCACCACATAGATCGTGGAAATGTTATCATTTTCTCCGGCCTGACGCACCAGCTCCCGCATGGCCTCCCGGACGGTCAGATCGTTGTGAATCAGGATAAAATTGGTGGTCATATAACTACCGATCTCATCCTCGTCGTAGGACAGCAGAAGCCTGACATCTTCGCTGGCCTCTTTGTCCAGCATCCCCAGAATTTTACACTTTGTGTCGTCGTCCACTTCCTCCAGAATGTCTACCGCATCGTCGGAATCCATCTCGGAAATGACCTTGGCCTGCTGTTTTAAGGACAGCTCCTTCAGATAAATATCGCCGTCGTCCAGATAGGCGAAAATCTCCGCCACCCGCTCTGCGCCCAGGGCCGAGTACAGGCGCTTTCTCTCCTCAGGCGTCAGAAGCTCCAGAGCCTCCGCAATATCGTTATCATGGTAATCGAAGAGCCGGTCAATCAGCTCCTCCCGGGACAGGTTTCCCCGGATAATCGCAATCAGTTCCTCTACGTACTTTGTCATAGCCTACCTCCATTTGAGCCGCATTTTTCCAGAACCTTCCACCGGAAGCTTTCGAAAAATGACCGCAAAAAAACACCGCTTCAGATTTTCCAAAGCAGACTTAACGGTTACACGCTGTGAAGTCCGGACCTTACTGAATACGGTGTGAATCAAATGTCAATATAAAGCCAGCCATGACACGCAAAAGCATGCAGCTATTTTATGATTCCTAAGGGAATCTTCACGCACAGCTGCACGTTTTTGCCTGTCCTGTTCGCACCGTACTTTCTACTTCGTCCCGTACTATCGCAACTGTCCATGAAATTCACCTCCTGAAAATTAGAATTCATTTTGTTTCCTTTGTGAGTATAACATCAAAGAAGGGGGTATACAACCCCCTTCCTTAAAAACCTTCTCTTTTTTCGCTTTTACAGCTCCATGTGTTTCATTTCTTCCAGGAAATCCCGGATATAGGAAACTGCCAGATAGGACGGTACCATAAAGTCCGTTCCCAGCGCGCCCTGGAAGCCCATAGCCAGTGCCTTCACAGACGGATTCAGGGTGAAGAGCAGCAGAGTAATAAGGCCTGCCACCACCGCTGCGACGGCTCTCTTTATCCCTTCCGGGAGGCCATTGAAAAACGGCGTACCAATTACCGCTACCTCCGGAATTGCCTGATGATGTCTGCCCCATGTTCTTCCCTTTCCTGGTGGAGAATCGTGAATCCCTGATGAAGCATCTGGCTGCCCATCAGATTCCCCCCAAGGTTTACTGGCCTGTTCCTCCTTTTGTAAAGGTGGAGGAGTATCAATAGAATGTGTCCTATATAAAAAAGAATGTGCCATTGGCACATTCTCGCGCCGAGGCGCGGTTGCTTCAGCAACCATCTACCACTGCGCCGAGTGCGCATCTTTGCAAGCTCTGCTTGCTTTTATGGAATAGGGAATTCTATCGGAATTTCCTATTCCATAATAAAGAAAGAGCGGGGCTATCGCCCCGCTCTTTCTGCGTTCCTTTATCTATTCATAGGTTCCTTTTTTTACAACTTTTCCGTCTTTCATAAAGATCTCGCCGCCTGCCACAAAGGTATCCAGCGTCAAATCCGGTTCCCAAAGCAGAAAATCCGCATCCGCGCCCGGTCGAATTACGCCCTTCTCCGGCAGCAGATCCAGTCCTTCCGCCACCTGGCTGGTAGCATAGGGAAGCGCCTCCTCCAATGGCATTCCAAGCGTCTTCACCATATACAAAATCTCTTTTCGAATCGCGTCCACGCCGGATACACCAATCTCCAGAAGTGTACCATCCTCCGCATAGTTGGACCAGCTTCCGTGCCCGTCAGAGCTGATGGTGATATGCTCTGTGGGAAGTCCGCGCTTCTTTGCCTCCAGAATACAGTCACCCGGAGTCGTATGCATACAGCAGGTCAGATCCACATAACCGCCTTCCTCCAGCAGCTGATAGCCTTCCTCCAACAGTGCGTCATTGCGGTTTACATGAGTAGGGCGGAAGATCCGAACCGGAACGGAGCTTTCCCTAAGTGCCCGGAATACCGGCTTCAATCCCGCCTTGTCGTCACCCATATGCAGCGTCACCATGCCCGGCTTGCCACTGAGCATACCGGCCACCCTGGCCTTACTTGCAATCTGAATCAGTTCATCTTCTGTCACATTCGGCGCCCTGTGATCAGAAATCGCCAGTTTTACACCGAGCACCTCTTTCACAAATACGATATCCCGTTCGATTTCTCCCGTAATCGTCGGACTCGGATATCCGTAAGCGCCTGTCAGCATATAGGCGCTCACGCCCTCTTCACAGAGAGCTCTTGTTTTCGCATAGAGATTATCCACACTCCTTGTGATTCCATCGGTACCCAGAAGTCCTACCACCGTTGTGATACCGTTCTTCACCAGCTCTGAAAGCTGAAGCTCCGGCGTCCGCGTATGGAAGCTTCCTTCTCCTCCGCCTCCTGTAATGTGGACATGCTGATCGATAAGTCCCGGCGTAAGAAGCTTGCCTGCCGCATCCAACACCCGGCACTCCACCGGGAGTGCTCCGATCGTATCCTGAATCTGTTCAATCCTTCTGCCACAGATCAACACATCCTTTTTCCCGAGATATTCCGGAGCATAGACCTCTGCATTTTTCACCAATAACATGATCGTTTTCTCTTTTTCCCTTTTATTTTCCCTGTAACTTCTATCCAGTATATACGATAAAATCCGTCTTGTCTATCTTCCATCTTACATATAACGCTCCCGCTCCTGTTTTCGCACGATAAAGAAGCAGATCACCTGCATGGCAATCGTAATCAGCCAGGATCCCGGATAGGAAATAAATAGTACGAACAAGGACCGATGTAGCGGAAAGATCCCGTAGATCCAGACGATTCTGGTTCCCACCGTTCCGATAATCGACAAAATCATCGGCACGCCCGACCGTCCCATGCCGCGCATGGCGCCCGGGAACAGATCCATGATGCCGCACAGAAAA
Organism: Laedolimicola sp.; assembly: GCF_051972735.1. Classification (NCBI taxonomy): domain Bacteria; kingdom Bacillati; phylum Bacillota; class Clostridia; order Lachnospirales; family Lachnospiraceae; genus Laedolimicola; species Laedolimicola sp. The sequence goes on from NZ_JBOKYU010000001.1 coordinate 46,508, forward strand.
TAGGGAATCGTTGTAATGGAAATAATTTCCATTCCCGCTTTGATAACTTCCGGATCCTTTGTATAAATCTGTAAAATCTCCGGTCCGAATACATAAAAAATCGTTCCCAGTGTTCCCGCGAACACCACTGAGATAAGCGCGCAGTCAATCAACACCCGATCCATCCGTTTGAATTTCCCCACGCCATAATTCTGGCTGGTGAAACTCATACAGGCCTGAGTGACGGAATTCACCGACGCGTAGAGGAAGCCTAGCAGGTTGTTGGCCGCTGTGTAGCCCGCCATGGCTGTGGATCCGAAGGAGTTTACCGAGGACTGGAGCATAGCATTAGAAAAATTGATGACCACGCTCTGGATGCCCGCCGGGATACCCACCTGGAAAATCTGCACCAGATAAGACACGTTCATCCGCAGCTTCGAAAACCTCAGCTGATAACTGCTCTCCGACCGATAGAGGCAGCGCAGCACCAGAATGCAGGAAATAAGCTGGGACACTACCGTCGCAATAGCTACGCCCTCCACAGCCATGTGGAATTTTACCACCAAAATCACATTCAACACCGCATTGGCGACACCTGCCACAATCAGGAACAGCAAAGGCCGCCTGGTATCACCCACCGCACGCAGAATCGCCGCTCCATAGTTATACAGCATGAAAAATGGCATGCCCAGAAAATAAATCCGCATGTAGAGCGTAGATAAATCAATCACATCATCAGGCGTCGCCATCACTTCCAGCGCCCACCGGGCCATCCCCACTCCCACAAAGGTCATGATCACGCCGCTGATCAGCGCCACCAGAATTGCCGTATGAACGGTCTCAGACATCTCCTGATCCTGGCCTGCTGCGTAAAACCGGGCCGCCAGTACATTGACGCCCATAGAAATACCGATAAACAGATTCGTAAAGATATTGATCAGGGCTGTCGTGGAGCCCACTGCCGCCAGGGACTGGCTTCCGCTGTACTGCCCCACCACGATGATATCCACCGCGTTGAACATCAGCTGCAGCACACCGGAAATCATCAGCGGTACCGCGAACACAATCAGCTTGTCCATCAGCGTGCCGTTGCACATGTCAATTTCATACTTGCTCTTTTTCACCTTTGTTCTCTCCCGTTCATCTTTCGCCCTTTTCAGGCTCCTCTTATCTCCTATGTTACATGGAATTATTCTCAAATGCAAGGACACCTGTGCACAAATCTTAGCGCTTTTATCGCTAAATCTTTTCCCTGGCCGTGTGGAAGCCGGAAGGACCTATCATATTGGGGCCAAGTACATCAAACCCACTGATAAATGACATGATTTTGCTCTTCTTTTCTTTTTTATGTTGCATATTTTCGCACAATTTTATAAAATGATGTTGTGGACAAACGTCCTCACCTATGATACTTACGGATTGTTCTGTGCTCTGCACCCCCACAATCCTATTTCCAGAAGGGAACCTAATACCATGAATGAATCCGGCAAAATCACATTATCAGAACAAATCTACCGTCAGCTGCGCAGGGACATTATTACCCAGAAAATTCCCTGTGGGGCCAAGCTTACTCTTCAGACATTAAAGGAGCATTTTGGCGTCAGCCACACTCCCATCCGTGATGCCCTGACAAGATTAAACGAAGAAGGCATCATTACCTATTATTCCAACTGCGGTGTCAATGTTGTTTCTTTTACGGAACAGGACATTCGCGAGCTTTATCAGCTGGCTGCGGAGCTTGATTCCCTTTCTGTACAATTTTGCCGCTATTCTTATTCCTCCACCCCGCTTATCTCAGAAATGGAGGAACTTCTGACCACCTCCGCCCAGCTTCTGGAACAGGGCGATATCGAAACCTGGCAGGGAAATTCAGAAGATTTTCATCTGCTGTTCTATCACCACGCCAATAATCATTACCTGTATGAGGCAGCCAGCCGGATTCAGGCCAAGCTTGCTCTCTTAAGTAATCTGTACCGTTCTTCTGAAAATATTGCCAAAATACAGGAGGAACATCAAGCTATTTTCAATGCCATCCGTCAGGATGACTATAACCTGGCGTCAGATCTGATGCGGAAACATACACAGGATGATGTGGTACTGGCATTAAAGGCATACAGACAGTTTCTGAACACCTGAAACTGTCTGTATGCCTCTCAAAATTTCTCTTATGAACAGAACTCCGCTATCAGTTCCGCGTAGATTTTTGCGCTGGTAAGCAATTCCTCTACCAGAGCGTATTCATCTCCAAAATGAATATGATAATCTGTTCCCGGCATCATACATCCAAAGGTAGCCCTCTGATTTTTCAAAATATCCACATAGGTATTTCCGTTGATCGTAATTCCGTAGCTTTCCTTTCCTGTATACTCCGTATAGAACTTCAGGATTGTCTGCATCAGCTTTCCGTCCATGGGCATATACAGCGCTTCTGCAAATTCACTGTCCTTCACTGTAATTCCCTGCTTCTCCAATGCGGCAATCAGTATATTTTTCGTATTTTCTTCTGTACAGCCTCTGGGAAGCTTACAGTCAAAGCTTCCTGTAAATTCCTCCGGACTGTAGTGAAAAATATTAAATACTGCAAACAGTTCCCCGGAATCTTCTGTTTTTCTCTGGATCCCGGAAGCCTTTCCCAGATAATCCCCATGGGGAAAGACCCGATTCAGTCCTTTCAGCCGCTCAAATCCTTCACCGGGAGCAAAGGGAAGCATACACAGCAGGTGAAGCATTCCTGTCAAAGCGTTATTACCTGCTTCCGGTGCTCCCATATGGCTCTCTTCTCCTGTGGCAAGCAGGGTACATTTTTTATCCTTTTCTTCTGTGACAGTAAACCGGATACCTGTTTCTTTTTCTGCTTCTCTGATATAATTTTGCAGTTCTCCGGCTTCAAATCCCTGAATAACTGCCTGGGTCTCTCCCGGAATAATATATCTCTTGCTTCCACCTGATACCGAAACAATCTTTGGTAATGCACCTGTATCGGAAAATTTCGCTGTTGTTTTTCCTCTGAGTTTTCCCTTTTCCACATTGATAACAGGATAATCTCCATCCGGGCACAACGTAATCTCCGCTTCTCCTTCTTTTTCCAGATAATATTTCAGATCTTCCCGTCCTCCGTTTTCCTCATTGGAACCGGCAACGATTCTTACCTCTTTATCCAGGGAAATTCCCAGACATCTGACAGCATACAGTGCATACAGCGCCATAATCAGAGGTCCTTTGTCGTCCATTGCGCCACGGCCATATATCTTTCCATCCTTTACCAGCGGCGTATACCCGTCTGTCACAGTCCATTCATCCCCTGCCGGAACCACATCCAGGTGTGTCAGAAGATCCAATCCTCTTTTCTTTCCGCCACTGGATGCATAAACTGCCCGATAATCCACATTTTTTGTTTCAAAACCCAGACGCTGTGCAATCTTCCTAAACTGATCGACAGCTGCGGCGGCCTGTTCCCCATAGGGGAATTCTCCCACCGGCTCTGTTACCACACTGGGAATTCGGATCATATCACAGATATCCTGCACCATTTCCTCTCTGTGTTCTTCTAAAAATTGCTCCAGCTTTTTCTTGTCTATTTTTCCCATTCTTTTACTCCTTCCCACATAAACGGACAATGGCCTGTGCATAGATTTTTGCACTCTTCACAAGCTGCTCAATCTCTGCGAACTCGTCTTTCCCATGCATATGGTTATCTACCCTGGGGTCTGCACAGCCAAAGGCAACTCCACCCGGAATTGCATGTACATAGGAACCTCCTCCTATCACCAGAGGTTTCTCACGTTTTCCTTCATACATTTCACAGCAGTCCAGAAGCTTCTGTACAAATGGCGTGTCTTCCGGTACGTGATGGGGCGCATAGATTCCTCTGTCACCCAGATGCAGGCCGTCTGCCTCCATCCGTCTCCGGATCACATCACGGAAATTTTCATTGGTGGCGCAGAGCGGTGTACGGCTGTCAAAACCTCCCGTCACCTGTCCGTCTTTACAGGTGAGCTGCGTCAGGCTGATTTCCACAGCTCCGGAAAGTTCATCTGACATCGCCGCTCCCAGAGCCTGACCGCTGAAATCTCCATGTGGGAAACAGGTATGCAGGGCCTGAAGCTTCGAATACATTCCACACTCTTGAAATACAGGCTCCGTCAGCACCGTCAGAAGTCCGGTCAGTGCATTATTACCTGTGTCAGGCAGGGACGCATGACAGGAATTGCCATGAACAGTAAGGCGGATCCGGTTTCCTTCTTTTTCTGTAGTAAACCGGATTCCTGTCTGTTCTTCTGCCTGCGCACAGAGCATTTCCAGTTTTTCTTCCGAAATACCTCCAAGTACTGCCTGTGCCTGTCCGGGAACCACATTGATGCCGGTTCCCGCCTGAACTTCTTCCACCCGGGCTCCTTTTTTTTCTGTTTCTTCATAGGTTCCCTGAAATTGGCCGTGCAGAATTCCCTTTTCGATATTCACCAGCGGAAACTGAGCATCCGGAGACAAGGTCATCGGTGCCGCCTTTTCTTTCTGATAATAGTAAGCAATATCGTCACTTCCGGATTCCTCATCTGAACCCAGAATCAGACGGACGTTTCCGGAAAGCGGAAGCTTCAGCTCTCTGACCGCACGCATGGCATAGACTGCAGCCAGAGCCGGCCCCTTATCATCCGCAGAACCCCGGCCGTATAATTTTCCATCCTGAATCACCGGAGAAAACGGCTCTGTCACGCTCCAGTCATTTCCCGCCGGAACCACATCCAGATGTGCCAGAAGATCCAGCTTTCTCTCTCCTTCTGCCAAATCTGCTGTAATCACGTAATTATCATAATTTCTCGTCTGAAAACCATAGGAGGCCAAAAGCTTTTCTGCCTTCTGAAGTACCCGTGCATTTTTTTCTCCAAAGGGCATTCCCGGTTTCGGTTCTGATTTTACACTGTCGATCCGGATCAGCTCCATAATATCCCGGAGCATTTCCTCCCGGTGCGTCTCGATATATTCATCCAGTTCTGTCTTATACATACTTTCTGTCCTCTTACTTCTGCTGCTGTTTTTTCATATACTTCCGATAGAGTACATAGCCTATCAGTGCGAAAATCACCGGACCTGCAATCTGAATCAGGGTGGAGGTCACATCCCCGTCCATGGCAGGGTTGATAATTGTGAACACATTCGCGAAACCGACCACACATACCACCAGAATCGTCAGAGCTGTTGCAACCGCATCCGAGCGAATCAGTTTTACAGGTTTTTCTATGCTTTTATTTTTCCGGAAAAACGGAAATGCAGCTGCCACAAATATATAGGGGATTGTCATTGCCACATTTGTCATCAGTAAAATCAGATTCCAGAAGGAATTCACTGAGGTACCGCCAAAGGAAATCAAAAGCAGAAACAGACAGATAATGGCACTCTGTACCCACATGGCATGAACCGGTACATCCGTTTTCTCATCCTTTTTCACCAGCCATGCTGGCCAGATTTCCTTCGGTGTTCCCTCGATCAACTGGGTCAGCGGCCCATAAAAGAATACGGTGATGGAACCTAAGGTAGCCAATGCTACTGCCAGTCCGTAAAATCTGGTAAACCAGGCTCCTGCTGCCGCTGCTGCTCCTGCTGCCCCCAGACTTTCTGCAAGCTTTGCTCCCAGATTGTACATAATCACATACTGCACATTCGCCAGATTCACTGTATCGCCACCCAGAGCTTCGCTCCAGTTTGTAAAGCTTCCTACGCAGAAGATCAGAATTGCATAACAGACTGTAATGGCCACAGCAGCGCCCATAATAGCTTTGGGAATTCCGGAACTGGATTCTGCCTTATCCACCAGACCTCCGGTTGCCTCGATTCCACCATAGGCACCCACTGCCATAGTCGCAAAGGATACCATGGCTATCATGGATGTATATCCTGCATTCGGTGATTTGGTAAATGCCTGGAAATTCACAGGCTGTGCCAGCTGTCCTTTATTGGCAATCAGAATCACCACGGCTCCCACGATCACGGACAGCTGAAGCACCAGAACTGCAGTGCCGCCTATCTTCGCCATCCAGGTGACATTCCGGACACCCCTGGAAGCCAGAAGGGCAATTAACAGAATCAGAAGAATCGACAGAATACCTACGGTCTGGGTGGAACTCAGCCCCAGAATGCTCCATGTGGAGGTTCGGTCCTCTCCCCAGATGAATGCAGATACCTTCAGGAAAAATGCAGTGCTGACATTCACAAAATAAATAATAAATGCCGTATACCACATGAAAATTCCCATAAATCCATATTTTGTACTGACTGAACGGCTCATCCAGGCAAAAATTCCGCCCTTTTCATTGCGGAAGGCCATTCCATATTCTGCCACCATCAGTGCATAGGGAATAAAGAATGCTAGCCCCGCCAGAATATACCAGGGGATTGCCGAATATCCCATCATAAAATATGCCGTGTGAATGTTGGAAAATCCAAAAATTGTTGTGAATATCATTGCGACCATTCCTATCACTGTAATATTCTTTTCGTTGCCTTTCTGTTCCATAAGTTTCCTCCTTCGTTTTTCCTATCGGGTGTTTTCTGTCATTTTCACCCCTTTTGGTTAATTCTATCTTATCATCTTTTTCAGATTTTGCAACATTTTAAACAACTTTATATAATCTTTATTTATTTTGCACAATCTAGGTATCTTAATTTTGGGAAGAATGACAATTCTCCTTCCGGCAAGCTGCTACTTTCCTTCTTTCTCCGAAAATGCTATCATATCCTTGATAGTCTGCACATGTTATCCTATTTCATAACCGGAGGATTTGAAATTTATGAAATGTCTTCAGCCTGATTATTACCCCTTATTTCACTGCATCGCCGGAGCCTGTCCCATTACCTGCTGTCAGGAATGGAAAATCGCTGTGGATGACGACACCGCCAGGCGCTGGAAGAAGCTGGCTCCCCCGGCTGATGTGGAGGAACAGAAGAAAAATCTGAATGCTTATACTATACACAAAGACGGCGAACGGGTCATCGGACTGACCCCGGAACACAAATGTCCGTTTTTAAATTCAGATAAGTTATGTAAACTTGTATGCACCTATGATGACACAGTACTTTCCAGGACCTGCCAGGATTTTCCCCGGGAGATTCTGAAGTTCCGCACCCATGAAGAGGAGAGCCTGATGGCTGCCTGTCCGGCGGTGTTGGATATCTGGCGGGAGCAGGAGACGCTTTCCTTCCCCTCTCCTGCACCGGAGGATCTGACCTCCGAACAAGCCCGGCTTCTGTTCCGTCTGCGTTCTGCGAGCATCCGTCTGCTGGACTTAAGCCACCGGGCGCCGGAAAATGATACCCCGGAGCAGGCCTTCCTGGAGCTCTCCTATATCCTTCAGGAACTGAACCGGACTGATACTCTGGACGACGCCCATATCACCGAATACTTTTCCGATAGTTCCCGCGCACAACTCCGCGACGCCATCTCCAATATCGATCTGCCGCCCCTGGACACCCTGGACGAGTGCAACGAGCTTTTACAGGATCTGGCCGTGAATTACCGGAAGGAAGGCCTGTATTCCGGCTATCTGGAACCGATTATCCAGCTGGCAGAGGAACTTTCCGAGGGCTGCGACGAAGAAGAACTGCTCCGTGGCTGGGACGCATTCCAACAGGATTTCACCGTCTGGCGACCTTTATTGTTCCATTACCTGGAAAATGAGCTCTACTCCGGTCTCCTGCTCCCCGGCAGCGACCTCACGCTCACGACGCTGCTTCTCCATCTGGAATGGATCATCCTGACCTATGCCGTCATCCGCCACAGCCTGTTCCTGGCCTGGCTTCAGGGCGGCAGGCAGCCACTTTCCTACGAGACGGTCCGGAACTACATTGTCATCCTGAACCGTATGACCGGCTACAATGAAGAAGACATTTTCGAATACCTGGAAAACAGCTTTGAAGATCCCCTCTGGGACTGGGGCTATTTCGCCCTGATCCTCGGCCATTAAGCTTTGTAAGCCTTCTCTGATTTTTTTCGGAAGCTTTACAATCTCTTTACACAAATACACCTGAAACCTAACAAACACCTCCTATACTGTCAACTATAGAGAGGTGTTTATTATGAGAACAAAATCTACGATTGAAAAAGTTATGTATCTGATTACCTTTGCAGGCATTGTCACAGCAAATGTATCTTCCATCCTGTTCGGCGTTCATGTAATGCATCCGGCTTTCCTGGCAGGTGTGCTCATCGCAGTTATCGGCGTCAACGGCGTACTGCTTTTGAAGCATCCGTCCTTCCAGATACATCATATTTCCGAGAATTCCAACTGGATTCATTATGTAGACTGACATCCTGCCCGGGAAATAATTCCAAACATTCTCGCATCCCCCGTTTTTCCACTGGCTCCAGTGGGAAACCGGGCGGGTGCGTTTTTTATTGCATTTAAAAAAACTGCTGTCCCACATTTTCGTGAAACAGCAGTTTTCTAATGCATCCTTTATCTCTGATACAGGCTCTTATAACTCAGCCGGCTCCTCGGTCTCCTCTGCCTCTACAGCAGCCTCATCCTCAGCTCCGTCCTCAGTCAGCTCCAGACTTTCATCCAGATCGATGTCCTCGTCGAAGTCCAGCTCAGCCTCTTCGTCCATATCGGTATCCAGTTTTACATTCTGATAACGCTTCATACCGGTTCCGGCAGGAATCAGCTTACCGATCAGTACATTCTCCTTCAGACCGATCAGCGGGTCAACCTTACCCTTGATAGCAGCCTCGGTCAGAACCTTGGTGGTCTCCTGGAAGGATGCAGCGGACAGGAAGGAGTTGGTAGCCAGAGATGCCTTGGTGATACCAAGCATAATCTGCTTTCCTTCTGCGGGCTGCTTGCCCTCTGCGAGCAGACGCTCGTTGGCGTCCTCGAACTCCAGAATATCTACCAGAGTACCCGGCAGGAAATCGGAATCTCCGTTGTCCTCGATACGAATCTTCTTCAGCATCTGGTGTACCAGCATCTCGATATGCTTGTCGGCAATTTCTACACCCTGCAGACGATATACACGCTGAACCTCGCGGATCATGTAATCCTGTACGGCACGTACGCCTTTGATCTTCAGGATATCGTGGGGGTTCACGCTACCTTCGGTCAGCTCGTCGCCGGCCTCCAGTACCTGTCCGTCCTGAACCTTGATACGGGAGCCGTAGGGAATCAGGTATACCTTGGACTCTCCGTCTGCGGCTGTCACCTGAATCTCACGCTTCTTCTTGGTATCCAGAATGGTAACGGTTCCGGCGATCTCTGTGATGATCGCAAGTCCCTTCGGCTTTCTGGCCTCGAAAAGCTCCTCGACACGGGGAAGACCCTGTGTGATATCTCCACCTGCGACACCGCCGCTGTGGAAGGTTCTCATGGTCAGCTGGGTACCCGGCTCACCGATAGACTGAGCAGCGATGATACCAACTGCCTCACCTACCTGTACGGCCTCACCGGTAGCCATGTTCGCGCCGTAGCACTTCGCACATACACCGATGTGTGATTTACAGGTCAGGATGGTACGGATCTTCAGGCTGTCAATGGGGTTGCCGTCCTTATCCACGCCATTTTTCATAATAGCGGCTGCACGTCTCGGGGTAATCATATGATTTGCCTTGACGATGACATTGCCGTCCTTGTCGTATACAGTCTCGCAGGCGAAACGTCCGGTAATACGATCCTGCAGGCTCTCGATCTCTTCCTTGCCGTCCATAAAGGCCTTTACTACCATGCCCGGGATTTCACCCTTGCCCTCGCAGCAGTCAACCTCACGGACAATCAAATCCTGAGATACGTCTACCATTCGACGGGTCAGGTAACCGGAGTCCGCGGTACGCAGAGCGGTATCGGACATACCCTTTCGAGCTCCATGCGCTGACATGAAGTACTCCAGAACGTCCAGACCCTCACGGAAGTTAGACTTGATAGGAAGCTCGATGGTGTGACCGGTGGTATCCGCCATCAGTCCACGCATACCGGCCAGCTGTTTGATCTGCTTATCGGAACCACGGGCTCCGGAGTCAGCCATCATGTAGATGTTGTTGTAACGATCCAGACCGTCCAGCAGTGCCTTGGTCAGGATAGCGTCGGTATCCTTCCAGGTTTCAACAACTTCCTTATAACGCTCTTCCTCGGTAATCAAACCACGCTTGTAGTTACGTGTAATCTTATCTACGGTATCCTGTGCCTTCTTGATCAGCTCCGGCTTCTCAGGCGGCACGGTCATATCGGAAATGGATACGGTCATAGCCGCACGGGTGGAATACTTGTATCCCATCGCCTTGATATCGTCCAGTACCTCTGCGGTTCTGGTGGCTCCGTGGGTATTGATAACCTTCTCCAGAATCTGCTTCAGACCCTTCTTGCCTACGTGGAAATCAACCTCCAGTACCAGCTCATTGCCCGGAACAGTACGATCTACAAAGCCCAGATCCTGCGGCAGAATCTCGTTGAAGAGGAAACGGCCCAGCGTGGACTCTACGATACCGGTCATCTCAGTTCCGTCAGCCAGGGTTCTGGTTACGCGGACCTTGATTCTGGACTGCAGACGGATGACTTTATTCTCATAAGCCAAGATGGCTTCGTTCAGGTTCTTGAAGAACTTGCCTTCGCCTTCACTTCCCGGACGCTCCTGGGTCAGGTAATAGATACCAAGGACCATATCCTGGGACGGTACGGCTACGGGACCGCCGTCAGACGGCTTCAGCAGGTTGTTTGGGGAGAGCAGCAGGAAACGGCACTCCGCCTGCGCCTCTACGGACAGGGGAAGGTGCACTGCCATCTGGTCTCCGTCGAAGTCCGCGTTGAACGCGGTACAAACCAGCGGATGCAGCTTGATAGCCTTACCTTCTACCAGAATCGGCTCGAAGGCCTGGATACCAAGACGATGCAGGGTAGGAGCACGGTTCAGCATAACCGGATGCTCTTTGATGACGTCTTCCAGTACATCCCATACCTCCGGCTGTACCTGACGCTCTACCATTTTCTTAGCGCTCTTGATATTATGCGCGGTACCGTTCTGTACCAGTTCCTTCATAACGAAGGGTTTGAACAGTTCGATGGCCATCTCCTTCGGAAGACCGCACTGATAAATCTTCAGCTCCGGACCTACGACGATAACGGAACGTCCGGAATAGTCAACACGCTTACCCAGCAGGTTCTGACGGAAACGTCCGGACTTACCTTTCAGCATGTCAGACAGAGACTTCAGGGCTCTGTTGCCCGGGCCGGTGACAGGACGGCCACGACGTCCGTTATCGATCAAGGCGTCTACAGCCTCCTGCAGCATACGCTTCTCGTTGCGGACGATAATATCCGGCGCACCTAACTCAAGAAGGCGGGTCAGTCGGTTATTTCTGTTGATAATTCTGCGGTACAGGTCGTTCAGGTCAGAGGTAGCGAAACGTCCACCATCCAGCTGTACCATGGGTCGCAGATCGGGCGGAATAACCGGAACCGCATCCAGAATCATCCACTCCGGCTTATTACCGGACTCGCGGAAGGCCTCTACGACCTCCAGACGCTTGATGATACGGGCACGCTTCTGTCCGCTGGCATCCTTCAGGCCTGCCTTCAGTTCCACAGACTCCTTTTCCAGATCGATGGCCTGCAGAAGCTCCTTTACGGACTCTGCGCCCATACCTACGCGGAAGCGGCTGCCATACTTCTCGCGCATATCCTGGTACTCCTTCTCAGACAATACCTGCTTGTACTGCAGCTCGGTATCGCCTGCGTCCAGTACGATGTAGGACGCAAAGTACAGAACCTTCTCCAATGTACGCGGAGACAGGTCAAGGATCAGTCCCATACGGCTGGGAATGCCCTTGAAGTACCAGATATGAGACACCGGAGCGGCCAGCTCGATGTGCCCCATACGCTCGCGGCGGACGTTAGACTTTGTAACCTCTACTCCACAACGGTCGCAGACTACGCCTTTATAGCGAATCTTTTTGTACTTTCCGCAGTGGCACTCCCAGTCCTTGCTGGGTCCGAAGATTCGTTCACAGAATAAGCCGTCTTTTTCCGGTTTCAGGGTTCTGTAATTGATGGTTTCAGGCTTTTTAACCTCGCCTCTGGACCACTCCCGGATCTTCTCCGGGGACGCAAGTCCGATACGAATCGCGTCAAATGTCATCGGCTGGTATACAGCCTGATTCGTTGTTTCTGGCATGAATGGCACTCCCTTCCTTATTCTTCTTCAAAATCTCCGTCGAAATCAGAGAAATCCTCATCTGAATCGTCCGGCTCCTCCTCGATATCAACCAGTTCTCCGTCCTCGGCAAACTCCTGCTTGCTGAAGCCGTAATCGCCATAGGAATCCTCATCATCCTTGAAGCGGCGGTCTCCCTCGATGATGGAGCGGATATCGGTGCTGTCACCGTACTCGCTGGTCTCCATGATCTCGACCTCTGTATTGTCATCCCGCAGTACGCGAACATCCAGTCCCAGAGACTGAAGCTCTTTCAAAAGTACCTTGAATGACTCGGGAATACCCGGCTTCGGAATATTGTCGCCCTTGATAATGGCCTCGTAGGTCTTCACACGTCCGATAACGTCGTCAGACTTCATAGTCAGAATCTCCTGCAGGGTGTAAGATGCGCCATAGGCCTCCAGAGCCCACACCTCCATCTCTCCGAAACGCTGTCCACCGAACTGTGCCTTACCACCCAGCGGCTGCTGAGTAACCAGGGAGTACGGTCCTGTGGAACGGGCATGAATCTTATCATCTACCAAGTGATGCAGCTTCAGGTAATGCATGTGACCGATGGTTACAGCGCCGTCAAAGTACTCGCCTGTACGTCCGTCACGCAGCCGCACCTTACCGTCTCTGGAAATGGGAACGCCTTTCCAGAGCTTTCTATGCTCACGGTTCTCATCCAGGTACTGTGTTACCTCCGGATGCAGTTCCTCGCCGTGAATGCCGAGGAAGGTCTCACCACTCCACGGTCTTCCGTCTGCTGTGGTCTCCTCGCCTCTTTCCTTCCATTCAGCCGCCTCTGCGTCGTCAAACGGAAGGTTTACATAATCATTTGCCAGATCCAGTGTATCCATGATATCGCTCTCGTTCGCGCCGGAGAATACCGGTGTGGATACATTGAAGCCAAGAGCCTTGGCAGCCAGGCTTAAGTGAATCTCCAGGACCTGTCCGATATTCATACGGGACGGTACGCCCAGGGGGTTCAAAACGATATCCAGCGGACGTCCGTTCGGCAGGAACGGCATATCCTCTACCGGAAGTACACGGGAAACGACACCCTTATTACCGTGACGGCCTGCCATCTTATCTCCTACGGAGATCTTACGCTTCTGAGCAATGTAGATACGAACGGACTGATTTACACCCGGAGACAGCTCGTCGCCGTTCTCTCTGGTAAATACCTTCGCGTCTACGACGATACCATACTCGCCGTGGGGTACCTTCAGGGAGGTATCACGCACCTCGCGGGCCTTCTCACCGAAGATGGCACGCAGCAGTCTCTCCTCTGCGGTCAGCTCAGTTTCTCCCTTGGGAGTAACCTTACCTACCAGAATATCGCCTGCGCGAACCTCAGCGCCGATACGGATAATTCCGCGCTCGTCCAGATCCTTCAGCGCGTCGTCGCCCACGCCCGGAACGTCTCTTGTGATCTCTTCCGGTCCCAGCTTGGTATCACGGGCCTCTGCCTCATATTCCTCGATATGAATAGAGGTGTATACATCATCCTCTACCAGACGCTCGCTAAGAAGTACGGCGTCCTCGTAGTTGTAACCTTCCCAGGTCATGAATCCGATCAGCGGATTCTTACCGAGAGCCAGCTCTCCGCCGGAGGTGGAAGGACCATCCGCAATTACGTCGCCCTTCTTTACCTTGTCGCCTTTGAATACAACCGGTCTCTGGTTGTAGCAGTTGCTCTGGTTGCTTCGGGAGAACTTGGTCAGACGGTATACATCCTTGGTTCCATCGTCACACTTGATGGTGATCTCATTGGATACGGAGCGCTCTACCACACCGTCATGCTTTGCTACCACACACACACCGGAGTCGACTGCGGTCTTAACTTCAATGCCCGTTCCGACTACCGGAGCCTCTGTGGTCAGAAGCGGTACGGCCTGACGCTGCATGTTGGATCCCATCAGCGCACGGTTCGCGTCATCGTTCTGCAGGAACGGAATCAACGCCGTAGCTACGGAGAATACCATTCGCGGAGACACATCCATATAATCGAACATGGAGCGCTCGTACTCCTGGGTCTCCTCACGGTAACGACCGGATACATTCTTATGAATGAAGTGTCCCTCTTCGTCCAGCGGCTCATTTGCCTGTGCTACATGATAGTTATCCTCTTCGTCTGCGGTCATGTAGACTACTTCGTCTGTGACACGCGGATTCTTCGGATCTGCTTTATCAATCTTACGGTACGGAGTCTCAATAAATCCATACTCGTTAATTCTTGCATAGGATGCCAGAGAGTTGATCAGACCGATGTTCGGTCCCTCAGGGGTCTCGATGGGGCACATTCTTCCGTAATGGGAGTAATGTACGTCTCGAACCTCGAATCCTGCACGATCTCTGGACAGACCGCCCGGTCCCAGTGCGGACAGACGACGCTTATGTGTCAGCTCGCCCAGCGGGTTGTTCTGGTCCATGAACTGTGACAGCTGGGAAGATCCGAAGAACTCCTTCACTGCTGCAGTGACCGGCTTAATATTGATCAGGGACTGCGGTGTAATATTGTCCTGATCCTGTGTGGTCATACGCTCGCGTACGGTACGCTCCATTCTGGAGAGACCGATGCGGTACTGGTTCTGAAGCAGCTCGCCTACCGCACGGATACGACGATTGCCCAGATGGTCGATATCGTCCTCATTACCGATGCCGTACTCCAGATGCAGGTTATAGTTAATGGAAGCAATAATGTCTTCCTTGGTAATATGCTTCGGAATCAGATCGTGGATCTCGCGCTTAACTGCTTCCTTGATATCCTCGATGCTTTCATTTTCTTCCAGTATCTTTTTCAGAGCCGGATAATATACTAATTCTGTAACACCCAGTTCTTCCGGATCCACGTCCACATAGTGGCGCAGGTCTACCATCATACTGGAAATGACACGTACGTCGCGCTCCTCGGTCTGAATCATGACGAACGGTACTGCCGCGTTCTGAATCTCGTCTGCCAGCTCGCGGGTTACCTCGGTACCGGCCTCAGCCAGGATCTCTCCGGTCTGTGTATCTACCACATCTTCCGCCAGTACATGACCTGTGATGCGGTTACGAAGCAGAAGCTTCTTATTAAACTTATAACGTCCAACCTTGGCCAGATCGTATCTTCTCGGATCGAAGAACATGCTCATGATCAGACTCTCTGCGCTGTCTACCGCCAGCGGCTCGCCCGGACGAATCTTCTTATACAGCTCCAGCAGACCCTCCTGGTAGCTTTCTGCGGTATCCTTGGCCAGAGTTGCCAGGATCTTCGGCTCCTCGCCGAACAGATCGATAATCTCCGGGTTTGTTCCATAACCCAGCGCACGAACCAGAACGGTTACCGGAACCTTTCTGGTTCGGTCTACACGTACATAAAATACATCGTTGGAATCTGTCTCATACTCCAGCCATGCACCACGGTTCGGGATAACGGTACAGGAGTAAAGGCCTTTTCCTAATTTATCATGATCAATCGCATAGTAAATTCCAGGGGAACGTACGAGCTGGCTGACGATAACACGTTCTGCGCCGTTGATCACGAAT
The DNA here is from genome assembly GCF_051972735.1 of Laedolimicola sp. Classification (NCBI taxonomy): domain Bacteria; kingdom Bacillati; phylum Bacillota; class Clostridia; order Lachnospirales; family Lachnospiraceae; genus Laedolimicola; species Laedolimicola sp. The sequence goes on from NZ_JBOKYU010000001.1 coordinate 62,192, forward strand.
GTACCTGTCTCCGTCATCAGCGGCAGGTCACCCATGAAAATCTCGTGTTCATTGATTTCATCTGTCTCTTTATTATAAAGACGTACTTTTACCTTCAGGGGAGCTGCGTATGTCGCATCTCTTTCCTTGCATTCTTCGATGGTATATTTCAGCTCATCCTCACCGGTACAGAGCGTGAAGTCTACAAAATCCAGACTCAGATGTCCGCTGTAATCGGCGATGGGAGAGATGTCATCGAACACTTCTCGAAGACCTTCCCGAAGGAACCAATCATAGGAATCCTTCTGGACCTCAATGAGGTTCGGCATCTCCAGGACTTCTTTCTGCCTGGAATAGCTCATTCTGAAGTTCTTACCGGTTGCGACCGGACGTATTCTGTTCTTTTCCATTGACGTTCACCCCTTATTTAATATGGAAGTTAGCTACTATTTTCGTCATTTTGCACAAAAACGCAAAATGAATTCAGAGCCTAGCTCACCACAATAGTGCATCCTACATGATACCATAAAGGTGTATAAGTGTCAAGCTTTTTTTGTATGTTTTGGAGATTTTTTTCGAAAATGATTTCAAATAGATTTATGGATTTTGGTCAATATTTTTGTTGATATTTTTTACCGGCAATCCTGACCGCACAAGATTAAAATAAGCCGGGCGGATTACTCCACCCGGCTCTATAAGTCTTCATAAACTTATTTCAGAGTTACAGTAGCTCCCTGCTCCTCAAGCTTAGCCTTCAGCTCATCAGCCTCTGCCTTGGAAACGCCCTCTTTCAGCACCTTCGGTGCGCCGTCTACCAGGTCCTTAGCTTCCTTCAGACCCAGACCAGTTACCTCACGAACAACCTTGATAACCTTAACCTTGGAATCTCCAGCGCTTGTCAGCTCTACGTCGAAGGAATCCTTCTCCTCAGCTGCTGCTGCGCCGTCGCCAGCTGCTGCTACAACAACACCTGCTGCTGCAGATACACCAAACTCTTCCTCACAAGCCTTTACCAGCTCGTTCAGCTCTAATACGGATAACTCTTTGATAGCGTCGATAAACTCAGCGGTAGTTAACTTTGCCATTTTATTTTCCTCCTGATTTTTCATTTTAAAATTCGTTTTTTGTTAGTGGAATCACCATGGTCACTAAATTCGCGCTGTGCCTTCGGCTTGCGCTCATTAAGTGTCCAAGTGGGCCTTCGTACTAAATTCGTGCTACGCACTCATTAAGTACTTACAGCCTATGCCTCCGCCTTGGACTCTGCGATCTGATTCAGAACGCGAGCAAAGTTTGTAATCGGAGACTGGATGCTGCCAAGCAGCTTGCCAAGAAGCTCTTCTCTTGACGGAACCTTTGCGATCTCAGCCATGCCAGCTGCGTCGTAGTATGTTCCCTCTACGATACCGCCCTTGATCTCAAGAGCCGGTGCCTCTTTGCCGAACTTAGCAAGGATACGTGCCGGAGCAGTTGCATCTGTCTTGGAGATAGCAATTGCGTTCGGGCCCTCCAGCTGCGGAGCAAGGCTCTCACAATCTGTTCCCTTGAATGCGAAGTTCATCATCGTATTCTTGTAAACCTTGTAGACAACTCCGTTATCTCTGAGCTCTTTACGAAGTCTTGTATCCTGCTCTACGGTCAGACCGCAGTACTGAACAAGAACAACGGACTGAGCACCTTCGATATTTGCAGAAATCTCTTCTACAACCGGTTTCTTCAGCTCGATTTTTGCCATGAGTGGTGTACCTCCTTATTAGTCTATGTGTTCACCAACCCGATATACGAAGGAATCGATTTTTGTCGAATTCCTGATACAAAAAACCTCTCTGCCGGGAAGACAGAGAGGTTTCGAAAAATCATTCAAAGTGAATGCATATCGTCCTCGGCAGGCGTATTCAACTTATGCCTTGCGGCACCTGCTGTCTTCGGGTCGTGTTACATGCTATGAAAGCATAGCATATCTTTTTATGAATGTCAACCAATTTTTTTGATTAACCAAGCTTTGCTGTGTTCAGTCTTACGCCCGGTCCCATGGTCGGAGCGATGGTTACGCTCTTCAGGTACTGGCCCTTTACAGCTGCCGGCTTAACCTTATTGATTGCATCGATCAGCGTCTGGAAGTTGTCCGCTAACTGCTCCTCTGTGAAGGAAGCCTTTCCAATCGGCACGTGGATAATGTTAGTCTTGTCCAGTCGATACTCAATCTTACCAGCTTTGATTTCCTGGATTGCCTTGGTAACGTCCATAGTTACAGTTCCGGCCTTCGGGTTCGGCATCAGACCCTTAGGTCCAAGTACACGTCCCAGACGTCCTACAACGCCCATCATGTCCGGGGTAGCTACAACTACGTCGAAATCAAGCCATCCTTCGTTCTGAATCTTCGGAATCAGTTCCTCTGCTCCAACGAAATCTGCACCTGCTGCCTGTGCCTCGTCAGCCTTTGCGTTCTTTGCAAATACCAGCACACGTGCAGTTTTACCGGTTCCGTGCGGAAGTACAACAGCGCCACGGATCTGCTGATCTGCATGGCGTCCGTCACAGCCTGTACGGATGTGAGCCTCGATGGTCTCATCAAATTTTGCGGTAGCAAGCTTCTTTACGATAGCTACTGCCTCATCTCTATCATACTGAGTCTGTTTGTCGTAGAGCTTAGAAGCCTCAACATACTTCTTTCCATGTTTCATATTAAATAACCTCCTGGTGGTAATTGCGGGATTCAGGGTTTTCCCTCCCACGTACAACATTTGCTATAACAGTTTCGATTAGTCCTCAACAACGATGCCCATGCTGCGAGCGGTTCCTGCGATCATGCTCATCGCGGAATCAACGTTTGCTGCGTTCAGGTCCGGCATCTTAAGCTCAGCGATCTTCTGAAGCTCAGCCTTGCTGATGGTAGCAACCTTAGTCTTGTTCGGAACACCGGAACCGGACTGAATCTTGCATGCCTTCTTCAGCAGAACTGCTGCAGGCGGAGTCTTTGTGATGAAGCTGAAAGATCTGTCTGCGTAAACTGTGATAACAACCGGAATAATCATTCCGTCCTGATCTGCGGTTCTAGCATTGAACTGCTTTGTGAACTCTACGATGTTCACGCCGTGCTGTCCGAGAGCCGGACCTACAGGCGGAGCCGGTGTTGCCTTTCCAGCAGGAATCTGCAATTTAATATAACCTGTTACTTTCTTTGCCATTTTAGGCACCTCCTTGTGGTAATTGCGGGCATTTGGGTTTCTCCCTCCCACATGCTTCTACATTTGATAGTTTCGTGTTCTGATGTAATACCTTACATCTTTTTGATTTCTGAGAAGCTGATCTCGACCGGCGTTTCTCTGCCGAACAGATCCACGTTGATGGTTACGCACTGCTTACCCTGGTTGATATCCTGGATAACTCCTACCGTGTCGGCCCATACGCCGCCTGTAACCGTAACGGTATCGCCTTCCTTGAAATCTACTACGACATTTTCAGACTGGATTCCGAGCGGCCGCATTTCCTCTTCTGTCAGAGGTACCGGTTTTGATCCCGGTCCGACAAAGCCGGTCACACCACGGGTATTGCGCACAACGTACCAGGTGTCGTCATTCATCACCATGTTAATCAGAACATAGCCCGGAAACATCTTCTTCTGAACCTGTTTTCTGGCACCGTTCTTCATCTCAACTACGTCCTGCAGCGGAACTCTCACTTCGAGAATCTGCTCCTCCAGGTGTCTGTTTTCAATTGTTTTCTCAATGTTGGCCTTAACCTTGTTCTCGTATCCGGAATAGGTATGAACTACATACCAGTTTGCCTCTGCCATTTTCTCACTCCTATAAACTAATCAGCATATCGATTCCATAAGACAGGATAATATCCAGAAGCTTAATTACAACTCCCAGGACAATCGATGTAAGCACTACGGCTACGGTCTGTCTTATCACGGTCTTTCTGTCCGGCCATACAATCTTGTTGTACTCGGCTTTCAGACCCTTGAACCAGCTTTTCTTCGGTTTATTGGTGCTCTTAGTGGCCTTTTCTGCTGCTTCGCTCATCGTCCCACTATCCTTTCCTGCATCTTATTTTGTTTCTTTGTGCAGTGTGTGCTTTCTGCAGAATCTGCAGTACTTGTTGGTCTCCATCCGATCCGGATGATTCTTTTTCTCTTTTGTCATGTTGTAGTTACGCTGTTTGCACTCCGTACATGCCAATGTGATCTTTACGCGCACGACTTCCACCTCCGCTTATTTTTTGCTTGCTGAACAGCCTCGATACGCATGCCGGCATATCTAAACTGTCGTTTTTTAGGCATAAAAAAAAAGCCTACTTCCATTCGCCCTGATATCATATCATGCCAACCCTAAGCATGTCAAGCATTTTCTTTGAAAATACGCCGGAATACGCCGGGAAACCACCTGATAAATCCTATCTTTTACATTCCGATTAAATGCTTGCCTTTCTTTCGGCAAAATGTTAAACTTTAAATATTATAAATACGTGAATTTCAGGAAATAAATCCTGAGTATGGAGAAGGAGATTACTACTATATGAATTATCAGCGGCATAAATCCGAGGAATCGGTAGAGGATTATCTGGAGACAATCCTTATCTTAAGCAGGCACAAAGCCCAGGTGCGTTCCATCGACGTGGCCAATGAGCTCGGCTATTCCAAGCCCAGCGTCAGCGTGGCCATGAAGAATCTACGCCAGAAGAACTATGTAAATGTTTCCGAGGAGGGCTATCTTTCCCTGACCGGGGAAGGCCTGAAGCTGGCGGCAACTGTGTATGAGCGCCATTCTGTCATTTCCAACTGGCTCATCAGCCTGGGCGTATCCCAGGATGTGGCTGTGGAAGACGCCTGCCGGATGGAGCACGATATCAGCGAGGAGAGCTTCGCGGCGATCAAGAAGTATCTGCAGGATGCGGAGAAATAATCTTATATAGAAAGAATTTTCAGGAAAACAAAACCGCTTCACAGGTCTGATTACCCGGGGAGCGGTTTTTGTGTTATGTCAACCGGTCAAATTATTCTGTTTCTTCTTTTTTTAATTCATCGAACATAGCCTTCACCGTAGGCGCATTTTTCGTCAGTCGCTTGATACTCAGATCCTCGGCCTTATTATTGGCCAGGCGCAGGTTGTTTTCAGAGGAAAGCAGGGCTTCCTTCGTCTTCTGCAGATGGGTAATCGTCTTGTCAATCTCGTCGATAGCCGTCTTGAACTTATCGCTGGCAATGCGATAATTGCGGGCGAAGCCCTCCTTGAAGGTGTTCATATTCTCCTCAAAGCGCAGGATGTCTACCTGCTGATGACGGGCCAGCTCCAGTTCCCGGCGGTACTGGAGGGAGTTCAGCGCCGCGTTTCGAAGCAGCGTAATCATGGGAATAAAAAACTGAGGGCGGATTACATACATTTTCTCATAGCGGTAGGATACGTCCACGATACCGTTGTTATAGAGTTCGTTGTCAATCTCCAGCAGGGAAACCAGCACGGCGTACTCGCACTTTTTCTCCCGGCGATCCTTGTCAAGCTCCTTTAAGAAATCCTCATTCCTGTGCTTGGTGGCTGTCTCATCCATCTCATTTTTCATCTCGAACATGATGGAAATGAATTCCACACCGTCCGCGGCTTCCCGGAAGATAAAGTCGCCCTTGCTGCCGGTGCGGGCGTCGTTGTCCTTTTCAAAATAAGCATTCGGGAACGCGGTCATACGCAGGGCGTTAAACTGATTCAGACAGTGCTGCTCCAGGCTTTCGCCGATCATTTTCGTGGACTGGCGAGCCTTGAAATCCTTGTAGTATTCAATCTGCTCGTCCTTCATTTTCAGCTTTTCCTCGTACTGCTTCTGGAGGGCCTGCTCCTTCAGCTCATTTTCCGTGGCTTTGTTGGCAAGCTGGCTTTTCAGAGCGGTGATCTCGGTGGTTTTCTCCGAAAGCTCCCTGTCTTTTTCGCTTACGACCTCAGCTACAGCCAGCTTTTTCTCGCTCTCCGTACCGGAGATCTGAGCCCGCAGCTCGGCGATGAGACGGTCCAGCTTCTGAATCTCTGTCTCTTTTTTCGCTAAAGCAGCGTCGTATTCCTGCTTCTGTTCCAGCTTCAGGAGGCGCAGCTCGCTCTCCTGCTTTCCGGCCAGCTCCTCCTCCCGACGGCGCAGTTCTTTATCGAATTCTTTGTCCCGGACCTGCTGCACGATCTGAGCATAGCCGGATTCGTCCACCACGAAGACCTCGCCGCAGTTGGGACATTTAATTTCCTGCATGTTCCTGTTTCTCCTTTATTTAAAATCTTATCTCTATTTTCTCTTTTGCATGTTCCCATTTTAGCACAGATACTTCCGGCCTTCCAGCTTTAAAAACAGCAAAATTTAAGGGCATGGCTCACGCTGCCATGCCCCATCTTATGTAAACTCACTTTTTCAGCGCGTCATTCATACTTCCCATCCGGTATCCGGCCAGATCCATGGTCACGTACAGGAATCCGTACTCCTTCAGCTTCGCCACCACATCGGCGCGAACCTTCTCTTCCATCAGCTTGTCGAACTGCTCCGGCAGCACCTCGATGCGGGCCAGATTGTCGTGAATACGGACGCGCACCTGACGGAAACCGTAATCCAGAAGCAGCTGCTCGGCCTTCTCTACCATGGCAAGCTTTTCTTTGGTAATGCTTTCGCCGTACACGAAACGGGACGCCAGACAGGCGAAGGACGGCTTATCCCAGGTGGGTAAATCCATATCTTTGGAAAGCTCGCGAATCTCTGCCTTCGTAAGCTCCGCTTTTCGCAGCGGGCTCTTGATATCCAGCTCGGCGATGGCCTGGAGTCCCGGGCGGTAGTCGCCATTGTCGTCCATATTAGAACCCTCTGCCACGTATGCAATACCGTTGTCTGCCGCCAGCTGCTTCATTTTCTCAAACAGCTCATGCTTGCACAGATAGCAGCGATTGGGCGGATTCTTGGAAAATCCGTCTATCTCAAGCTCCTCGGATTCGCAGATAATGTGGCGGATACCCTCTTTTTCGCAAAATGCCTTTGCCTCTGTCAGCTCTCTTTTCGGAAAAGAGCAGGACTGCGCCGTCACGGCAATGGCCCTGTCGCCCAACACCTCATGGGCTACCTTCAATAAAAAGGTGGAATCTACGCCGCTGGAAAAGGCCACGGCCACACTTCCCAGCTCCCGCAGATAAGCCTTCAAATTTTCCAGTTTCTGTTCTGCTGTATTCTGCATGCTTTTACCCCCTGCATTTATCATCAATTTCATACCTCCACAGCCGTTTTCCGGACTGCAGTATTTTTATAAGCATACTATAGAATCCTCTTTTTTTCAATACTTAGTTTTTTAGTAGGAAATGCATGTTTCTTATGTGATTATACCAAATAATTCTTGACTTTCCGCCATTTTCAGGATATAATATCTACGTTCAAATGTATTTTCGAAGAGGATTGATTCACATGTTTTTGTAAGTCATCGTTCACTTTGATGCTTTACAAAAACATGTGATTTTTTGTTTTCGGACAGCATGGGAACATACATTATATTTTCTATATTTATTAGGAGGCTTCATTTTATGAACAAGGGTACTGTTAAGTGGTTCAACGGAACAAAGGGATACGGCTTCATCACCAACTCTGAGACAGGCGAGGATGTATTCGTACATTTCACCGGCATCGTTGCTGATGGCTTCAAGACTCTGGAGGAAGGCCAGTCCGTTACTTTCGATGTAACCGAGGGTAATCGTGGACCGCAGGCTACCAACGTTGTCGTTGTAGCTTAAGCTGTTTCGATACAAAAGAAAAGACATCTTTCGGATCTAAAAACGGGCATTCCATCAGGGATGCCCATTTTTTGTCGCATAATATTTGATGATTATTTCTGCTCTTCTGTGCTTTCACCGTCGCCGGTTCCCTCTCCTGCCAGCTTCAACAAATCCTCGATCTCTTCCACAGGCATGTCCATAAACGCGGACAGTTCTTCCACAGAGACCTGACGCTCCAGCTCGCCGGACAGCTCTTTGATACCGTCGCTGAGCTCATTTAAACGTTCCGCAATCAGCTCGCCTGCGGATTTCTCCGTCTGCTGATCCTCCAGCGCTTCGCTGACTGCTTTTTCGATCTCTTCTTTCAGATAATCCAGAGCGGATACGCCCTCTTCCCGGAGTCCGAGAGTCTCCAGTGCCAGCATCAGACCGATATTGCCTTCCTGAATCAGGTCGCCGATGGGAAGTCCCCGGCCCGCGTAATGCTTTGCAGTCTCCACTACCCTCGGAAGCAGCTGTTCGGTGAGACGTGCCTTTGCGTCATTGTCTCCGCTCTCCTCCACTTCCCGGCAGAGCTCCAGTAATGCCTCTTCTTCCACTGTCTTCAGGTAACTCAAATCCTCCTCGTACTGAGTCAAAAAGGTCTGTTCCTCCTCAGAAAGCTCCGGCGTGCCCTCCTTTTGGTCCGCCGCAGGCACATAGCCCTCCACGGTAATCATTTTGGACGCCAGATAAGCAAATACCAGGTCATACTGCTCCTCGGTCAGATCCATATCCTTCAAAAACGTCTTTACTGCGTCGGTACTGAGACGGTTGTTATTGATTTTTGCCAGCTCGCCCAGATCCTCCAGACGCTTCTGAAATGCTTCTTTTTCCATTTATTTACTCTCCTTTTGTCCGGTCATCATTTCATGCTCTTTCCGGATTTCCTGATAAAGCTCATACAGGGGCCAGTCCGCATTGTGTTCTGTCACCATAGCCTTCATGGGAATCGGCGGCACCTTGGCCTTTCTAAGACCTCCAAGCAGCTCCTGCAGCCGACGCTGTCCAAAGCCATGCAGCACCAGAAGCTTTTCCGGAATCACCGGCGCATCCGTGGCCTTCTCCTGCTCCTCATATCCGGGCAGCCCGGCCAGCGCCCCCACCTTTTCGGCTGTCTGTTCCGGCGTGATGTTGCGAATCCGGATGCCCATGCGCACCAGTACGCCCTTTAAGAGCCGATCCGCGTCGGATTTCTCCGGTGTATAATAAAGCACAAGTTCTTTTGCGATTGCCATTGCGTTCTCCTTCTATAAAAAATCATATTTCTATTGTAGCATGACGGGAAATGTCCTGCAAGTCCACCCGGAAAGAAGCTTCCCTGTTTTTCCAATTCATGTTATACTGGTTTTATCATTTATGAATGGGAGAAGTGTTCATGAAAAAACGGGAATCCTTTAACAGCCAGTGGGGCTTTATTCTGGCCTGCATCGGCTCTGCAGTGGGAATGGGCAATATCTGGATGTTTCCGACCAGAGTATCCTTATATGGGGGCGGTTCTTTTCTGATCCCCTATTTTATTTTCGTCATTTTAATCGGTTCCACCGGCGTCATCGGGGAAATGTGTCTGGGACGGGGTACCCGCTCCGGACCCATCGATGCCTTCGGCATGGCCTGTGAGACAAAAGGAAAGCGGAAAATCGGCGAGACCCTTGGCTGGATTCCGGTTCTGGGCGCATTCGCTATGGCCATCGGCTATACCGTTGTCATGGGCTGGATTTTAAAATACATGGTTGGCACATTTACCGGGGCGACCCTGGCTGCCGGCGATATCGACGGTTTTGCCGCTAACTTTGGCAGCATGGCCTCTGCCTGGGGCAATAACTTCTGGCAGATTCTGGCGCTCCTGATCTGCATGATCATCCTGATGTTCGGCGTGGGAAGCGGTATCGAAAAGGCCAACAAGGTTATGATGCCGATCTTTTTCTTGCTGTTCATCGTACTGGGCGTCTATGTGGCCTTTCAGCCGGGTTCCTCGGCAGGTTATCAGTATATTTTCCGCGTAGACCCAAAGGCACTGGCCAGCCCGACCACTTGGATTTTCGCCCTGGGACAGGCATTTTTCTCCCTGTCCGTGGCCGGAAACGGTACGCTGATCTATGGATCGTATTTTTCGGATGAAGAGGATATTCCTGCTTCTGCCGGCCGGGTAGCTTTTTTTGATACCATGGCTGCCATGCTGGCTGCACTGGTCATTATCCCGGCTATGGCAACCACCGGCGCGCAGCTCAACCAGGGCGGTCCGGGGCTTTTATTCATTTTCCTGCCCCATCTTATCCGTTCCATGCCGGGCGGCTGGCTCATCGCGATTATTTTCTTCACCGCGGTATTTCTGGCCGGCATGACCTCGCTAATGAATCTCTACGAAGCCCCCATTGCCACAGTGCAGGAAAAGACCGGATTTTCCCGAATTCCGTCCTGCTGCATCATCGCCGGCATCGGCGCCGTGGTATCCCTGCTCATCCAGGGTATCGTCTCCAACTGGATGGACCTGCTGTCCATCTACATCTGCCCCCTGGGCGCAGGCCTGGCCGGAATCATGCTGTTCTGGGTGTTCGGAAAGCAGTATGTGGAAAATGAAGTCAACAAGGGTCGAAAGCACCCCTTTGCCAAATGGTTTTATCCGATCTGCAAATATCTCTATGTACCGATTTGTTTTCTGGTGCTGATCCTGGGAATCGTGCTGGGCGGAATTGGATGATTATTTTTCAAAACTACTATGGAAGGACAAAATAAACCATGTTTTTTATCTGTGGAATCAACCAGGAACAGAAGGATCTGGGAAGCTTCGGACCCTATATCTGCGGGGCCTGCGGAAGCTATGGGCGGTATCGGGTTTACATAACCTATATGTGTCTGAGCCTGTTTTTCATTCCGATTTTTAAATGGAGTAAAAAGTACTACGTACAGACCACCTGCTGCCAGAGTCTGTATGTGCTGGATCCGGAGATCGGAAAACGGATTCAGCGTGGGGAACCCGTAGATATCCGCCCGGAGGACATGACTCTGATCCAGCGCGGAACCAACGGCTATCGCGGCTGGCAGAATCCACCATGCCGTCACGTCTGCCCGGCCTGCGGGTATGAGACAGAGGAAGATTTCGCGTACTGCCCCAAGTGCGGGACGCGGATGGAAGATCGCTAAAACAGTGAACGGGATAGCGCACCCCTTATGAAGTGTCCTATCCCGTCCTTTTTATTTCCTGCGGACCAGAAGCCCTACATTCTCCACTCCCGCCGTCTGCGGGAACATATCCACCGGCTGCACCTTCGTAAGCTCATAGCTTCCGTCCGCGCAGAGGAGCTTCAGATCCCGGGCGAAGGTGGCCGGGTCGCAGCTCACATAGACAATGCGCTCCGGGGCCATGGCAAGCATGGTCTCAAGGCAGGCGCTGTCACAGCCCTTCCGGGGCGGATCGATGACAATAACGTCCGCGTGAATGCCTTCTTTTTCATATTTCTCAGGCAGAACCTCTTCTGCCTTGCCCAGATAAAATTCCACATTGGAGATACCGTTTAGCTCGGCGTTGTGCTTCGCGTCCTCCACGGCCTGGGGCACGATTTCCACGCCGTAGACCTTTTTCGCGCTCCGGGCCAGAAACAGGGAAATGGTTCCGATGCCGCAGTAGAGCTCCCAGACCGTCTCCTGACCGGATAGGCCTGCATATTCCAGAGCGGTACGGTACAGCTTCTCGGTCTGCACCGGATTTACCTGGTAAAAGGACAGGGGCGAAATCCGATAACTGATATCGCCGATTTTGTCCGTGATATAGGTCTGACCGCGCACCGGAATGATCTCATCGCCCAAAATCACGTTGGTGTTCTTCTGATTTACATTCAGGGTCAGACTGGTCATGCCCGGAATCATAAAGAGGCGGTCCGCCAGCTTCTCGATTTGCGGAAATTTTCGGCCATTGATAACCAGGCTTACCATAATTTCGCCGGTGGCGAAGCCTTTCCGGATCAGCACATGGCGCAAAAGTCCCTTTCCGGTATTCTCATCGTACGGCTCGATGTGATGCTCATTCAGAAAATCGAGAATCATTTTCAATATAGTCTGATTCTCCCGGATTCCCAGAGCACAGTCCGTCTCCGGCACGATGCTGTGGGTGCGGCCCGCGTAGAAGCCGGTCACGATACGGCCCTCCTTGTCCTTTCCGAATGGAAACTGGGCCTTATTGCGGTAGCGGTAGGGCTCGTCCATGCCCAGGACCGGACCCACCGGGGGATCGGTGAAACCACCCAGGCGCTTTAGATCCTCGCGCACCTTTTCTTCTTTATATAAGAGCTGTTTTTCATAAGAAAGCCCCTGAATCTGACAGCCGCCGCAGCGTCGGTGCTGGACGCACCGGGGCTCCTCCCGATCGGGAGACAGCTCCAGAAGCTCTACAAGCCTCGCAAAAGCATAGGTCTTTTTTACCTTCGTCAGACTGACCCGCGCCTTATCTCCGGGAAAGGTATCTTTTACAAAAAGGGGATAGCCATCCATTTTGCCTATCCCCTCTCCTGCGCTTCCCATCGATTCGATTGTCACTTCCACCAAATCGTTCTTTTTCAACTTAAACCTCCGTCTTACGCAGATTAGACTCGAAGAACCGGTTGTAACCAAGCCAGCCCATATTGGTACCTGCTGCCTTGAAGATCTCCTTCATGGTCTCCATCTTCGCGTCTGTATTGTCAGCCAGATTCAGCGCCATAGCCTCGGCCAGGGCCGGTTTCTTCGGGGAGCCGTACTCCAGCTCGCCGTGATGGGCCAGGATGCAGTGCTTCAATTCATTTTCCAGCTTCTTTGGGAAGCCCGGAATCTGATGCGCCCGCTCGGCTACCATCTCGCTGCCCATGGCGATATGGCCCAGCAGCTGTCCCTCATCTGTGTAATCATTTTCCGGAAACTCGGAAAGCTCATAGACCTTGCCGATATCGTGGCACATGGCTGCTGTATACAATAAATCCCGGTTCAGATAGGTATAATTCTTTACATAATACTCGCAGAGCTTCGTTACATTTAACGTATGCTCCAACAGGCCGCCCACGAAGCTATGATGCACGGTCTTGGCCGCGGAATGGAACTTGAAGCCTTTGATAAATTCCGCATCATCCACGAACAGGCTCTTTAAGAGCGCCCGCAGATGGGGTTCCTGCACCTGATTGGCGTAGCCCATCAGTTCCTGATACATTTCTTCTATATCCCGCTCGCTGACCGGCAGGTAATCCGCCGGATTGTACTCGCCCTCCCGGGCCTTTCTGACGCGCTTTACGTTCAGCTGCAGGGCACCCTGAAAGCTGGTGGCATCCGCCATAATATCAATATAGTCCATCGCTTCAAAATCATCGATCCCCTGAGAATTGGGATCCCAGATCTTGGCGTCCACCGTGCCTGTCTTATCCTGCAGAATCAGGTTTTCGTATGTTTTTCCATTTTTTGTAACCGCAGACTGACGTTGCTTGCACAGATAGATACCGGAAATGCGCTCGCCTTCCCGGATAGTCTCAATATATTTCATCTTTCATACTCTCCTCATAAATTCGTAACTGTCCGTAGCTGTTCAGTACATTCATTCAACGCACTATTTTAACACATCCAGCTTCACACTGCACGCAATTTCTTTATATTCTTCTTTGCCCTGGCGCATGACCTTCACCTGGATCACCTGATCCTTGGAGAATTTCAGCAGCATTTCCTGAATCTCCGTCACGCTCGCAACAGCCTTCCCGCTGATCTCGATGATCACATCGCCCGCCTGCAGACCGCCGTTCAGGGCCGGGGAATCCGGCTCCACATCGGACACGTAGACGCCCGTGGGAATGCCCTGGCTCTCCGCGATCTCCGCCGTTACCTGGCTGCCCTTGATGCCCATGTACACCAGATCCTGGCTGTTAGACAGATGCTCAATGACTGCCTTCATATCGGAAATGGCATAGGCCGTCAGGGCTCGCTCATTGGATGCATGGAGATAGGTGTCCTCAATAAGGCCGATGACCTGTCCGTCCAGATTCACCAGCACGCCGGTACCGCCGTCGGAACGCTCCATATCGGTAATCAGAAGCCGGTATTCGCCGTCGATAACGCTGGTCTTATGGCCCGGCGCCACCAGATTGCCGAATTTCAGGGAACCGGCAAAGCCTGCGGGACTGCCCACGGCAATGACGCTGTCACCCGCCTTCACACTCTTGGAGCTGCCCAGATCCGCGATTTTTACCACTTCCATGGTGCCCTCGTCCACCGCTGCCAGATTCACGCTCACAATAGCCATATCGGTTACCCGGTCATAATTCTTCAGGACCGCATCCTGACTTTTTCCATCCACAAAAGTGACCTGAAGCTTGCTTGCGTCCTTCACCGGCTCGTAAGGCGTCAGAATCAGAAGCTCCACGCCGTTATTGCCCACCAGAAGACCGCTGATCTCCCGACGACTCTCATAGGTCTCGTTGAACCAGTCGGTGTCGCTGCTGGCTGCCGTCACGGTCACTAAGCTCTTATTTACCTCGCCGGCTACGGCCTTCAGCTTTGTATACAATTTCTGATAATCCGCCAATTCCAGCTCCTGGGGCTCCGTAATCACAACCGTCTCTCCGATCGGCTCCTGGGTCACCTCGTCCGGCTCGTCGTCCCGTGGAATCGTGATCTCCGTCTTCTCCTCCTTACCAAGGGCGCGCTCCATAAACGGCTGAAGCTTCACGAACACGAAGCAGGCCACCGCGCCGCACAGAGCCGCCACCAACAGCCAATAGCAGAGCTGGCGGAACCGTCTGGTCTGGTAAAAGGGCTGTTTTTTTATCTTTTCTTTTACAAAGGAAAATTCTTCATCGTTTGATTTTCTTTCTTCTGCCATAGAAACCCTCCGAAGCCAATAAGGAGAGTTTGGGACCGAGTCCCAAACTTGGATATCACGAATTGCTCCGCCTTACGGCTCCCGCAATTCTACGCCCATTCGGAATCCGCAGATTTGCTCCGCAAATCGCTACTTCCTCATGTGCGGCGGCTTCCAAAGAGAAAGTCCTTATCATGCAAGCATGAACGGCCTTCCTCCTTGTAACCCTTGATATCCATATTTTAATACATTTTTACAGGAGTGTCCACATATAAAAACCCTCTTTTCATTCTATCCAAAGTGCGGTATACTTTGGGTATTATGAATAGAAAAGCTTATCACACACTGGAATTTTATAAAATTATTGAGCGTCTGGCTTCCGAGGCTGGAAGCGCAGGCGGACGCAAGCGCTGTATGGAACTTACCCCCATGCAGGATCTGGCGGCGATTACGGCCGCACAACAGGAGACTGAGGACGCCCTGACGAGACTTTACCGCAGAGGCGGCGTGGGCTTCTCCGGCACCAGGGACGTACGCGCTTCCCTGAAGCGTCTGGAAATCGGAAGCACCTTAAATATTCCGGAGCTTCTGGATGTCTGCTCCCTTCTGGAGACAGCGGCCCGGGCGAAGCAGTATGCCCGTCAGAACGAGGGCCGGGAGGAAGATCCGGATTCCCTCGATCCACTTTTTGACGCGCTGGAGCCCTGTACCCAGCTCTCCGGCGAAATCCGCCGCTGTATTCTCTCGGAGGATGAGATAAGCGACGACGCCAGCCCTGCCCTGCACCATGTACGCCGCACCATTCTGGCGGCCAACGACAAGATTCATTCGACCCTGTCCGGCATGGTCAATGGCTCCGCGCGGACTTATCTGCAGGATGCCGTCATCACCCAGCGAAACGGCCGCTACTGTATCCCGGTCAAGGCCGAATACCGCAGCCAGGTGCCCGGCATGATTCACGACCAGTCTTCCACCGGTTCCACCCTGTTCGTGGAGCCCATGGCCGTCGTAAAACTGAATAATGATTTAAAGGAATTATATCTGAAGGAGCAGGAAGAAATCGAGCACGTTCTGGAAGCCTTAAGCAACCAGACCGCGTTCTGTACTGAGGAGCTGGACCAGGACTACGATATCCTGACCACCCTCGACTTCATTTTCGCCAAAGCCAAGCTGGCTAAAAATATGAAGGCCACCCGCCCCCGCTTCAACGAAAAAAGGCAGATCTATATTAAGGAAGGCCGTCACCCGCTGCTGGATCCGAAGAAGGTGGTCCCTGTCACCATCCGTCTGGGACAGGACTATGATCTGCTCATCGTCACCGGTCCTAATACCGGCGGTAAAACGGTATCCCTGAAGACCACCGGCCTTCTGACCCTGATGGGCCAGGCCGGACTCCATATTCCCGCCGCCCAGAATTCTGAACTGGCCGTCTTCGACGACGTGTACGCAGATATCGGCGACGAGCAGAGCATCGAGCAGTCCTTAAGTACTTTCTCGTCCCATATGACCAACATCATCCGGATTCTGAACGAGGCTTCCTTAAATTCACTGGTGCTTTTCGACGAGCTCTGCGCCGGAACCGACCCCACCGAGGGCGCGGCCCTGGCTATCGCGATTCTGTCCCATTTGCATAAAATGGGCATCCGCACCATGGCCACCACCCACTACAGCGAGCTGAAGGTCTTCGCCCTCTCCGCTGACGGCGTGGAAAATGCCTGCTGCGAATTCGACGTGGAAACCTTAAGCCCCACCTATCGACTTCTCATCGGTATTCCCGGCAAGAGCAATGCCTTTGCCATCTCCAGGAAGCTGGGGCTGCCCGACTTCCTCATCGAGGACGCGAAGGGTCACTTAAGCGAGCAAAATGAGAGCTTCGAGGATCTCTTATCCGATCTGGAGAGCAGCCGCCGCACCATTGAGCTGGAGCAGGCAGAAATTCAGGAACATAAAGAGGAAATCCGTTCCCTCCGGGAGGCTCTGGAGAAGAAGCAGGAGAAGCTGGACGCCCAACGCGACCGCATCCTGCGAGAAGCCAACGAGCAGGCCCGCAAAGTCCTGCAGGAGGCCAAGGATTATGCCGACGAGACCATGAAGAACTTCCATAAGTTTGGCAAGGCAAACATTTCCGCAAGTGAGATGGAGGCGGAGCGGGCCAAGCTGCGGGAGCGTATGAAGAAGACCGAAAAGGCCATGAGCAAGGATGTGGCCAAGAAGCCGAAGAAGGCGCTGAAGGCCTCCGACCTGCACCTGGGCGATACCGTAAAGGTACTGAGCCTGAATCTCCAGGGCACGGTCAGCACCCTGCCCGACGCCCGGGGCAATCTCTATGTGCAGATGGGTATCCTGCGCTCGCAGGTGAAGCTCACCGATCTGGAGCTGGTGGAGGAGGCTGTCATCACCGCCAAGCAGTTCCAGCGCACCAGCGCAGGCAAGATTAAGATGAGCAAGTCTGCCAGCGTCAGCACCGAGCTCAACCTTATCGGCATGACTGTAGACGAGGCTCTGGCCCATCTGGATAAATATCTGGACGACGCTTACCTGGCTCATCTTCCTTCCGTCCGCATCGTACACGGAAAAGGTACCGGAGCGCTCCGGAAGGCCGTACAGGGTCTCTTAAAGCGCAACAAATATGTAAAATCCTACCGCCTGGGCGAGTTCGGCGAGGGCGACGCAGGCGTTACGATTGCAACCTTTAAACAGGAGTAGAAGAATGGTAGCAAAACAGAAAATTCTCATCGTCGACGACGATAATAATATTGCAGAGCTGATTTCTCTGTATCTGACCAAAGAATGCTATGAGACCATGATTGTAAATGACGGCGAGGAGGCCCTGAAGGTTTTCGATACCTTCAAGCCCCAGCTGATTCTGCTGGATCTGATGCTGCCGGGCATCGACGGCTATCAGGTCTGCAGGGAGATCCGCGCCAGATCCAACACGCCGATCATCATGCTGTCCGCCAAGGGCGAAGTCTTTGACAAAGTTCTGGGGCTTGAGCTGGGCGCGGACGACTACATCATCAAGCCCTTTGATTCCAAAGAGCTGGTGGCCCGGGTTAAGGCCGTGCTCCGACGGTATCAGCCTGTGAAGCCTGCGGAACCCTCTGCGCCTGCCGCCAAGATCGTGGAATACCCGGATCTGGTCATCAACCAGACCAATTATTCCGTGCTCTATCAGGGCAGGCCCGTGGATATGCCGCCCAAGGAGCTGGAGCTTCTGTATTTTCTGGCTTCCTCTCCCAATCAGGTGTTTACCAGAGAGCAGCTTCTCGACCACATCTGGGGCTACGAGTATATTGGCGACACCCGTACCGTGGACGTCCACATCAAGCGTCTCCGGGAGAAGATCGGAGATCATCCCAGCTGGAGTCTGACCACGGTCTGGGGCATCGGCTACAAATTTGACGTCAAAGGATAACGGATGATGAAGCACTCTCTTTACCTGAAATTCATACTGGCCTATATCATCTTCGGCTTCTTAAGCTTCTTTACCATCGCGGTATTCAGCTCCCAGATGACGCTGAATTACCTGACCGAAAAAGAGGCGGAGGATCTGTATCGGGAAGCCAACTATATTTCCTCGAATTTCGTGCGGAACTATTACTCGGACGCTGCAGATTCCCGCTCCCTGGCTACGATTCATTCCCATTTTCAGGCGCTGGATACTTATCTGGACGCTGATATCTGGCTCATGAACACGGACGGCACGGTACTGGTCAACTCCGCAGGAAACTATTCCAGCGAGTCTGCCACGGTCATCGAGGATTTTGATCCGACGGATATGGGCAGCAATTATTATATGATCGGCGACTTCTATGGCATGTTCCGGGAGAACACGCTCTCGGTGGCCGCGCCTGTCACCTACAATTTCAAGCCCCGGGGCTATGTGCTGATTCATCTGCCCATGTCAGTGCTGACCGGGGAGCGGGATGCCCTGTTAAATATCACCTACATGACCCTGCTCTTTATTTTCGCCTTTTCCCTGTTGGTGCTGGGCGTCTTTACCTTCGCCGTGTACCGTCCTCTGCTGAAAATCACGTCGGCTGCCAGGCAGTACGCAGAGGGTAATTTCTCCTACGCCCTGGAGATTGCCGGGGAAGATGAGATTGGCCAGCTGGCCGCCACCCTGAACTATATGGCCCATGAGCTGGGTGAGACCGACGAATACCAGAAGAAATTTGTAGCAAATATTTCCCACGATTTCCGCTCACCGCTGACCTCGATTAAAGGCTATGTGGAAGCGATTCTGGACGGTACCATCCCCGCGGAAATGCAGGAGAAGTACCTGAAAATCGTTCTCATGGAGACCGAACGTCTGAACAAGCTGACCAGCGGACTTCTGACCTTAAATTCCTTCGACACGAAGAAAAACCGGCTGGATATCACGGATTTCGATATCAACGCCGTCATCAAGGATACGGTATCCTCTTTTGAGGGCCGCTGTACAGCCCGCCATATCTCCATGGAGCTGCTCTTCGACGCCAGACAACAGTTTGTCTCCGCAGATATGGGCAAAATTCAGCAGGTTATGTACAACCTTCTGGATAACGCCATCAAGTTCAGTCCGGACAATTCTGTCATCACCATCGAGACAACCCTGCGCCATGAGAAGGTCTTTATCTCCGTCAAGGACCAGGGCATCGGTATTCCCAGAGAAAGCATGAAGAAAATCTGGGAACGTTTCTACAAGACCGACACCTCCCGGGGCAAGGACAAGAAGGGCACCGGCCTGGGACTGTCTATCGTGAAAGAGATTATCGCATCCCATGGGGAGCATATCAACGCCATTTCCACGGAAGGCGTGGGGACAGAGTTTATTTTTACGCTGCCAAGGGTGCATACAGAAGAAGAGTAAAGAAAAAGGGCGCCACACATCCAAAGCAGAATGGGCAACGCTCTTTTTCGGGATTTTCGGTTATTACAGTTCTTTTCGCAGGATGTCTCCCACTCCGCCACCGGTATGAATCAGATAAAACTCTTCCTTTGTATACCCTGTTTCCTCCATGGCCGTAAAGGCGATGGCATCAAAAGCGGAAATAGAAGCCAGGGTGCTGGCAGAGGAGATGATTCCCCATTTATCCGGCTCCCGGTCAATTTTAATTTTCAGTACGATATCCGCCGCCTGACCCAGCTTGGAGTTTTCATTCTCTGTCACACCAATGACCGTCAGGCCCTTTTTCTGTGCCGCCGGAATGTAATTCAGAATCTCCTGGGTATTGCCGCTTTTACTCAGCAGAATCAGAATATCGCCCTGCTGCATCGCCCCCAGACCTCCGTGGATGGAGTCTGCCGGAGACAGGAAGAATGCGGGAATCTCCACAACTGAAAGCGTGTGGGCAATCCGCTTCGCCGCCTGTCCTGCCGTTCCGCATCCGGCCAGAATCACCTTCTTACTGTTCTTCTTTACCTGGCACAGCAATTCGGTAATCTGGGACATCACATTGTAATCTACTCGTTCTGCTACTTTACGAATCGTCTCCGCTTCGTCTATCATGACCTGTTTCAAACGTTCTTTTCTGTCCATAATTATTCTCCCAGCTTCAGACCACTCTGCAGGCTTAAGAGGCGGATGCCCGAGGGCGTCCGGAACACGTTTCTGCAGAAGGCCTCTATCGTCTCACTTTTCTTCTGTCCCTCATAGGAATTTACCAGGAAATCCGCCTCCAGAAGAATCTGATAATCGATTCCTTTCACATTCGTATAAGTATGATGATGACCTACCAGGAAGCTTACACGGGAAATCAATTCTGCGTCGTAGCCAAGCTCCGTCAGCATTTTTTCCGCCAGTGCCGGCCCCTCTTCCTCCTGATGCTTTCCCGTGCAGTTCCCATATTTTTCCAGGCAAACTTTAATACCGATGTCATGAACGATAGCCGCCGTCTCCAGAATCTCCTGGGTCCGTTCATCCAGTTCTTCCATTTTTCCTATCTGCCGCGCGAAGCCCCACACCTTCAAAAAATGTTGGATCCGCATGGGATCACCACGATCAAATTCCATCATGGTTTCCAGAAGCTTTACCTGCTTTGTTTCGTCCATAACACAGCTCCTTATAAGAGAATCGGTGACTCATACAGCTTCTCCGGCATACGGATCTGCACGCAGCCGCCGTCTACCGCCAGAGTTTCACCGGTAATGCCGTCACTCTCCCCGCTCGCCAGAAATAATACCGCCGGAGCGATTTTTTCTGCTGTGTTTAATTCAGGAAGCGCGCCCATCAGGCGGAAGCTCTCCAACACATGAGCCGGTCGTTTCTCATTATTGGTCACGGTTGTTCCCGGCGCTACCGCATTGACATAGATTTCATGGGGGCCAAGCTCCAGAGCCATGGCACGGGTCAGATTAACAACTGCAGCCTTAGCCGCGCAATACACACTCATACCGCGCTCTCCGTAATAAGCTGCCGTAGATGCAATATGTATGATCTTGCCCTTCTTTTTTTCGTTAATCATGTCTTGTGACACAGCCTGGCTTAAAAAGTATACAGACTCAATATAATCGCTGAAGCCCTTGCGGAAATCCGCCCGGTTCGTCTCCAGGAATGGCTGTCCCTTCCACCAGGCTGCATTATTAACCAGAATATCGATCCCGCCGAAAACTTCCTTCATCCGTTTCAGAAGCACCTCCGGCGCATCCTCCGCATAGAGGTCACAAAGTGTATACTCTGCCTTTCCTCCCTTTTCACGGATCTCCTTTACCACCGCTTCACAGCGCTCTGCATTTCGTCCCATAACCATAACCAAAGCGCCTTCTGCTGCGAACAGCTTTGCCGTCTCATACCCGATGCCGCTGCTGCTTCCTGTAATCAGGGCAGCTTTTCCTTCCAGCCGTCCCATAGGCTATACCTTCTTCTTCCCTTTACTGTAAATACTTACCACTGCCTGCGCCATAATAACGATGAGGAGCACGGAACCGACTACTACGTCAGACCACACTGCGCTCAGTATATTCTGCATACTGAAGATATTGGAGAAGGAGGACATAATCAGGGTTCCGATAAAGGTTCCGGATACCTTACCAACGCCTCCGGTCAGCTTCGCACCGCCCAGTACAACTGCTGCGATAGCGTACATCTCATAGCCTGTTCCGGCCAGCGGAGAAGCTACACCTACACGGGAAGTATAAATCATACCGCCGATACAGGTCAGCACGCTGCAGATAACATGGGCGGTAATCATGGTCTTCGGTACGCTGACGCCCATCATATTGGCTGCTTCCAGATTACCGCCTACGATGTACATAGAGCGTCCGATAAACCGACGGTTTAATACAAAAGCAGCAATCAGGGTTGCAATGATAAAAAGAATCAACGGCAGCGGAACTATATTGCTAAAGGTCAGCCGGCCAAGAGCTAATACCGGAAATGGAATGCTTGCTACCTTGTAGGTAGTCTGATCACAGAACATCTGCACCAGTCCGCGGACAAACATCTGTGTCGCCAGGGTGGCAATAAAGGCCGGAATCGAAAGCTTCTCAACCAGAAGTCCGTTCACAAGACCTACCACTGCGCCTGCCAGAAGCGGAACCACGAAGGCAAGAACAATATTGTACTGGGACAGGTTCAGCATCAGATAGCCGGAGAGGGCAAATACCGAAGCCACACTCAAATCGATGGAACCACAGAGTACTACAAAGGTCATTCCGATTCCGATAAAGCCCATCAGGCTGGCAGAACGGAGCAAGTTCGTCAGATTTTCCGGTGAGACGAAGGTCCTCTGTACACAGACACCCACCAGAAGTACAATCAGAAGACCCACCAACGCGATATTATTGCTGAAAAATGATTTTGCCTTGTTCATGTTTGTCTCCCTCCTTATTTTGAGCGCTTTCCTATTCCGTGGAAATACAGAGCCGCCAGAACAATGCAGGCCTTCAACATCAAAGTTACCGGATAAGATACGTTATTCATATTGCACATCATGGTAATCAGCTGAAGTACAAACGTACCGCATACGGTTCCGATGATGTTCGGATAGCCTCCGTCAATGGGAGTTCCGCCAATCAGTGTTGCCGCAATGGCGTCGATCTCCATATCCGTTCCGATGGTAGACGGATGGGCGCTGGATACGACTACCGCCTCCAGCATACCTGCCGCCCAGGCCAACGCGCCTGTGATGGCGTAGCAGAAAATAACGATTTTCACTGTATTGATACCACAGTTTCTCGCAGCCACCGGATTGTTGCCGTAAGCCTCGATTCTGGCTCCCAGCTTCATTTTATTAACCAGGATGTATACAACTGCCACTGCAATGATTACGATAAAGAAATGAACCGGAATATGTCCAAATATCGGCTGCGTAAAAAGCTTTGTCAGGTTCGGGGCCGTATAGGTAACATTCGCCGCGCCGCTGATTCCCTTTGCCATACCGCGCATGATATAGCGCAGAGCCAGGGTAGCCACCATGGGCAGAATCGCAAGCTTCGAAACCGCCACGCCCGCCAGACAGCCAAAAGCGACAACCAGCAAAATCGAAAAAATAATCAAGGCCGGAGACTGGTGTACGATTCCCAACGCCGCCAGCACGGAACCCAGCGCCATGGCGGAGCCTACGGAAATATCGATACCACCGGTAGCGATAACCAGCGACATACCCAGAGACACGAGACATACTCTCGATACCTGTTTAAAAAAGTTGTTGAACGTAATCCAGCTCAGGAAATTATTCGTAGCCACGATATTAAAAACCAGCAGCACCAGGAATAAAATCAGAGCGATATTCTTTTTAAAGAATACCAAATCGAACTTGATGCCCTTCTCTTTTGTCATCTCTTATTTCTCCTTTCCTGTAGCAATGGTTTCCATAATACTCTTTTCTGAAATGTCTCCTCCGGACAATTCACCCATAACCTTGCCATCACGGAGTACCAGAATCCGGTCGCAGTTGCGGACAAGCTCTGCCATCTCAGAGGAGATAAACAACACGCTGATACCGTTGGCTGAGAAATCATGAATCAGCTTCTCAATCTCTGCCTTCGCTCCTACGTCAATGCCTCGAGTCGGCTCATCCAGGATAATCAGCTTCGGATGAATTGCCATCCACCGGGACAGGATAACCTTCTGCTGATTTCCACCGGACAGATTCTTGATCAGCTGCTCCCCACTGGGTGTTTTGATCAGAAGCTTCTGAATGTAATCGTCTGAAAGCTGCTTTCTCTTTTTGGAATTGATGAAACCACCCTTTGTCAGATTATCCAGGGAACAAATGGTCAAATTGTTCTGTACGGTTACATCCGGGAAAATACCCTCCTCACGGCGATTCTCTGTACAGAAGGCCAGGCCCGCTTTGATAGCGTCCTCCGGGGATTTAATCTTTACCTGCTTGCCTTCCACATAGATTTCTCCGGAATCCGGATGGTCACAGCCGAAGATAATGCGGGCTGTCTCCGTACGTCCTGCGCCCAGAAGACCTGCCAGGCCCAGAATCTCTCCCTTTTTAATATGAAAGCTTACATCGTTTACATAGGGCACCCGGATCAGGTTTTTAACCTCCAGGACGTCCTCTTTATCACTGAAGTCACGGATCGGAAGGGTTCTTTCCAGCTTAACCTCTTTCTTTCCGAGCATAGTTTTCAATAACTCATATTCTGACAGCTCCTCCGTCTTCCAGGTGCCCATATAATGGCCGTCCTTCAGTACGGTGATTCTGTCACATTTCTTATAGACCTCATCCAGCCTGTGGGAAATAAAAATCATGGATACCCCTTTTGCTTTCATCTTGTCCATGATTCCAAAGAGGATTTCTACCTCGTTAGTATCCAGGGAAGATGTGGGCTCATCCATAATCAGAAGCTTACAGTTGAAGTTTACCGCGCGGATAATTGAAATAATCTGTTGCTTTGCGGTACTGTAATTATTCAGTGTCTTCCTTACATCAATATCAATTCCCACTTCGTCAATCAGCGCCTGCGCATCCTCGTGCATCTTCTTCCAGTCAATTCCTGATTGATTATAAGGATAATGTCCCAGGAAAATATTTTCGCTGACTGTCAGATAAGGAATCATGTTCAGCTCCTGGTAAATGGTGCTGACTCCCGCTTTCTGCGCGCTCTGTACCGTCGTAAATTTTCTCTCCTCATGGTCAAAAATAATCTGGCCGGCATCTGCTTTATAAAGACCTGTTAATATTTTAATGAGCGTTGATTTTCCGGCTCCATTTTCTCCCATCAGGGCATGAATTTCACCTTTTTCTACGGAAAATTCAATATTGTCAAGCGCTCTTACTCCTGCAAATTCTTTTGTCAATCCATGTACTTCCAATATATTTTCGCTCATACGTCCGCTCCTCTTTATGATAAGAGACTGCTGCAGCACAGCAGTCTCTTTTTCATCAAATTTTCCTCGTCAGAGGTGTGCCGATTACCAGCTCTTAGAATCCTAAATCGTAGTTTTCATCTACATTTGTTGCATCTACCGGTACATCCTCGATAGCATAGAAGGTATCCAGCTTCTCGCCTGCCATACCAGCTTCGATTCCGTCGAATACTTCGTCTGCGAACTTCGGTGTGCAGGTGATGGTTGCGGAAATAGTTCCGGCCTTGATTGCGTCGAAGGTCTCATACATTCCGTCTACACCAATGATGTATACATCTTCGTTAATCTTAAGTCCTGCGGACTGGCAAGCCAGAGATACACCAAGTGCCATCTCGTCGTTGTGGCAGTAGAATACGTCAATGTCGCCGCCTGTGGACTGAAGAACGTTCGCTGCTACCTCCTGTGCCTCTGTACGGGAGAAGTTTGCTGTCTGCTGTACTACGAAGTCAAAATTGCCCTTCTCCTCTGCTACTGCATGGAATCCATCGGAACGGTCACGCACGTCGGTACCACCCAGGATACCCTGAATCTCTGCTACCTTAATGGTATCCAGTCCCTTATCGGTGCAAGCCTTATATGCCCACTCGCCTGCATACCGGCCCTCAGCTACGAAGTCAGATGAATAGAAGGTTACGTAATCAACGCCCGGTGTGCCGTTGGAGCCTCTCGCCTTCATGATAACCGGAACTCCTTTTTCCTTACACTTATCAAGTGCAGGCTGGATAGCGTCTCCGTCAACTGCGGTGATTACAATTACGTTACATCCCTGTGCCAGAAGAGACTCTACATCGGAAAGCTGCTGCTCGCTGTCGCCCTCTGCGTTTACGATGGTGATCTTGTAGCCACGCTCGTCTGCTGCTCTCTGCATATCCTCGCTCTCTACGGTACGCCAGGTGCTTGCCAGGTCTGCCTGGGAATATCCTACATAAAGCTCGTCCTTAGACGGCCATTTCCACTCTGTAGCCTCTGTGGAAGCTGCTGTGTCCTTGCTCTCTGCTGCATCTGTTGTTGTCTCGGTTGAGCTGCTGTCTGTTGTGGTGCTTCCGCCTTCCATGGATGCGCCGCCACATGCTGCCAGGGAGCATGTAATGGTCAGGGAAAGAAGTAATGCTGCCGCTTTTCTCAATTTCATAAATTTTACCTCCACTTTTGTTAATCCTTTTTAATTACGATCGCGCATTTGGAATTCCTTTTGCTACAATTCATTCTAGCCGTTTGAAGCATTGGAGTAAATATTCTAGTGCATTTTTTACTATTTCGTTCTTTTAATCAGTTCTTTTTTATGCGTTTTTTACTTTTTTCAGTAATTTTGCACAGTTTTTTCATTTTCTCTGCTTCATTTTGAAGTATTTACTTCGCAGTTTTATTTCATTTCGCTGAGGCGTTTTCCCACGTCTCCGCCGGGATGGATCTTTAAGAAGCCCTTCTGGCTGAAGCCCTTCATATGGGAAATCGCGATAGCAATGGCGTCAAATACTGCCAAAGTAGCCAAAATACTGCCTGTGGCCAGCACGTTGTACTCGTCCGGTTCCTTCTCGACCTTAATCTTCAGGACCAGATCGCTCTCCTTTGCCATATAGGATTCTTCATTCTCCGTCACTGCAATCAGAAGCGCGCCGCGTTCTTTACAGGGAGCAATCATCTTATTGAGCTCTTCTGTGTGGCCGCCTTTGGAAAGCAGTACCAGGATATCATCCTTCTGTACCACGCCCATGCCGCCGTGAAGGGCGTTGGCCGGGGACAGAAACAGCGCCGGACAGTCCACGCAGCTTAAGGTATGTTCAATTTTCTGCGCAGCAGTGCCCGATGTTCCGCAGCCTGTCAGGATCACCTTACCCTTACAGTTCAGAAACGCATTCATGACTTTTTCGATCTGCTCCTCGGATACCGTTTTTTCCAGTTCCGCTATAATTTCGGATTCACAGCGCAGTGTATGTACCACGGATTCTCTGATATTCATAGTCCTTCTCCTTATTTCTTGTGCTGTCCATAGTACGCGTTCGGACCAAATTTACGGTTATAATGCTTCATCTTAATGTTATCCTTGATCAGCTCGCACTTTCCGCCTGTCGCAATCTCGTCAAAAATTGCCATTTTTGCCACATACTCCAGAACCTGCGCGTGCAGCACTGCAGCGTGCGGAGTCTTGCCCCAGGTAAACGGCGCATGGCTGTGTACCAGAACCGCCTGCATTTCCACGCAGTTTCTCTTTTCGAACTCCTCCAGAATTACTTTTCCGGTATTTTTCTCATAAGCCTCTTCAATCTCCTCTGTGGTCATCAGACGGGTGCAGGGGATATCTCCGAAGAAATAGTCGCAGTGTGTGGTTCCATAGCAGGGAATATTCTTTCCCATCTGCGCCCACATGGTGGCAAACTGGGAGTGGGTGTGTACAATACCGCGGATTCCCTGATCCTTGAATGCCTTATACAGCTCGATGTGGGTATCTGTGTCTGTAGACGGAACATAGTCGCTGTCTACCACATTTCCATTCAGATCGACTGGCACCATCTGATCCGGTCTGAGCTCCTTATACGGAACGCCGCTGGGTTTAATTACCATCAGTCCGCTTTCCTCGTCATACCCGGATACATTTCCCCATGTGGAGATAACCAGCTGCTTCTCTACCAGCTCCATATTAGCCTCGTAGACCTCTTTTTTTAATGCCTCCAAACTCATTTCTATAACTCCTCCTTATAATAAAATTTAATTTATCATTTAAATCCTTTCCCTCGTATCTTGTTCAGTTCAAAGGATTTAGATGCGCTGTTTAACCGCTTTTCATAGCCCTTATCCGAGCGTACAAGCACACTCAGATACAGTGCGTCGATAACCATCTGCTCCGCAACACGCCGGGCTACAATATCCTTTCCCACTGTCACATCGCTGGTGGCAATAAACAGACTGATATCCGAAAGCCGTAAAAGCGGAGATTTACTCATTTTTGTAATACAAATAATGGTCGCTCCCCGTTCATCCGCTACCTTGGCCGCATTCAGGACGGTACGCGATTTTCCTTCGTAAGAAATGATAACCGCCACGTCTCCGGGGCCCAGATTACTGGCCTCCATGAGCTGCATAACCGGATCCTGCTGTGCGGAGCCCGGGATTCCCAGTCTGCCGAATTTAAAATAAAACAACTGGCATACCGCTGCAGAATCGCCTGTCCCAAAGAAATGAATTGATTTTGCCTTCAGGAGAACCTGTACAGCCTCTTCATAAGCTTCCTTGTCTGCCAGAAGGATAGTATCTGTCAAAGTCTGCATATTGCTTTTATATACCTTCTGCAAATTGTCCAGAACAGAATCCTCTTTATGTATTTCCTCTACTGTCATAATGCTGCTGTCATTCAATGCATTGGCAAAGGCCTGTTTCATTTCCGAAAAACCGGAATAGCCCATTTTTCTGCAAAAACGGATAATCGAAGCATCTGAACTATCCGTTTCTCTGGCAAGCTCTGCCAATGTCATCAGACAAATCAACTCCGGTTTTTCCAGTAGTGCCTGCGCCACTGCTTTTTCCGCCCTCGGCAGGGTCGGAATCAGAAATCTCAGTTTTACCATCAGCTCGTTCACGCGAATTCTCCTTCTGTCAGCTCTGTCTTACAGCCCGTTGTCCTCCAAATCCTGGTATACATCCCAGACAGAATTCAATGCATCGGCTGTTTTTCTATACAAGTCATATTTTTTGTTGTAAATAGCCACATTTTCCGGAATCGGCTCTACCCTTGTGGTAATACGGCTCATCTTGGAAGCCGCTTCCTTCATGTCCCTGTATTCGCCTGTGGCTGTCGCTGCCGCGATGGCGCATCCCAGAGCGCCGGTTTCATTGACATCCACAATCTCGATAGGCAGATTCATTACGTCTGCAAAAATCTGCGTCCACACCTTTGATTTTGCCACACCTCCGGTCAGCCGGATGACCTTGGGCCTGTCCGCCCTGGATACCAGCAGGTGCTCCAGATCCAGCCGGTGGGTAAACGCAATTCCCTCGTACACGCTGCGCACCAGGTGCTTTCTGGTGTGAAAACTGGTCATGCCCACGAAGCAGCTCTTTGCATGGGGATGCACATTACTTTCAAACAGGTAAGGCAGGAAGATTGGGCAAAGCTCTTTTGCCGGAATTTCCTCCACCCAGCCATTCATAATTTCATAGATGCTGCGGCCCTCTGCTTTTGCCTGAGCCTTCAGCTCCGGCAGAAGCTCCCGCACAAACCACTCGTTATTGCCTGCGGATGCCGCTGTTCCCACCTCGACTAAATAATACTCCGGGAGCAGGAAAAATGTATTTCTAATATATTCCAGAAATTTTTTCTCAACAACCGGAGTTTTGGACAGATACAGCTCCACGCTCCAGGTTCCGGCGATCATGCACAGTTCTTCCTCGGTCAGGACATTTGCCGCCAGCATGCAGGCCTGAATATCGAAGAGGCCGCCAATGACAGGGGTTCCTGCAAGAAGACCGCATTTTTCCGCCGCCTCCTCTGTTACCTGGCCGCAGATTTTCGCAGCCTCACACAGGGGCGGCAGAGCATCCCGGTACTGTTCCAGACCAAAAAGCTTCAGAAGCTCCATATCGTAATCACGGGTGTGCAGATTCAAAAAATTCGCGCCGGAGGAATCGCCGTACTCGGCTCCCGCCTCTCCGGTCAGCCGGAAGCGTACATAATCCTTTGCCTCGAAGATCCACTGAATCTTATCCATGCATTCGGGCTCATGATCCCGGAGCCATGCCAGAATGGCTACCGGCTGGCAGGACATGATTTTCTGGCAGGACAGCTTCGCGACCTCGCTTTCTGTACCGTCCTTTCTCCAGTTTTCCGTATACTTCCACGCCCGGTTATCGGTAGAGATAATACCGTTGCGTAAAGGGCGGTTGTCCTTCCCCCACAGATACAGGCCCTTACCGTGGCCACAGATTCCTACGCCTGCGATATCCGCGGGATCGATACCGCTCTTTTCCAGCGCGTTTCGGGTTACAGTGCAGTTTGCTTCCCACATTTCATCCATGTCCCGCTCCACAAAGCCGGGCGCCGGTACGATCATTTTTGTTTCCACAGAGGCTACGCAGATTTCTTTGCCCTCTCTGTCATAAATAGCTGCTTTCGTGGTCGTTCCGCCGTTATCCAATCCAAGAAAATATTTCATATCCCTGTTTCCTTTCTTTATGCTTCCATGGCTCTGCGATACTGCTCTTCAATAAAGGCCTTGGCTGCCCGCACGTTAGCCCGGTCATCCTGTCCCTTTTTATGCCACATTTCAATCATATAAGGACCTGTGTACCCCAGATCCTCCAGCTTCTTTAAACAGCCCACGAAGTCTACGCAGCCCTCGCCAAAGGGAATGTCCTTAAAGACGCCGGGTTTGTCCGCTGTCTTGCACAGGGTATCCTTTAAATGTACGCCCACAATGCTGTGAATTCCGGCCTCCAGATCGTCCAGCGGATCGATACCCCAGGCTGAAATATTGCCCACATCCGGATATACCTTATACCAGGGAGATTGTATCTTGTTTTCATACACCAGATGCTTCCGAATACAGTTCATCAATTCAATATCCATAATCTCTGTTCCCAGCATAATCTGGTAGCGTGCCGCCTGGGAAGCTGCCCAGAACATAGCCTCCTCATAACGCTTTTTGCTCTCGTCCGTGGACGGCTCATAGTATACGTCATATCCTGCCAGCTGAATCACGCGGACGCCCAGCTTATCCGCAAAAACCAACGCTTTCTCCATAATCTCCGCAGCCTTTGCGCGGGTAGCCGGATCCGCGCTTCCAAACGGAAAACGACGATGCACGCTCAGGCACAGGGACTGGATAAACACCCCTGCCTTATGGGCTGCATCCTGAATCCGATAGATTTCTTCGTCACCGGCATAGATACGGGACAGGCGTTCGTCCGTCTCGTCGATGCTGATTTCCATAAAATCAAAACCCAGCTCCTTCACCTTTGCCATGCGCTGATACCAATCATCCTCCGCATCCAACGCCTTCTCATAGATTCCCAACAGATGTTTTCCTAACACGCTCTACCATTCCTTTCCTGTCTTCCGACGCAAAAAATGCTCTTCCTATAATTACCCGGTTCGCACCGCTCTCAATACAATGTACCGCGCGTTCCTCATTTAAGCCGCCATCCACCGCAATCCCGCATTCCAGTTTTTTTTCATTCAACATCCGGCGGATATCCCGGATTCTTTCAAAGGTTGTCTCCCGGAAGACTGCTCCCTCCGTGCCCGGAGCGCAGCTCATTACCAGAATCTCCTTTATATAGGTTAAAAACGGAAGCAGCTTATCCACCTCCGTATCAGGAGCAATCGCCAGCCCCGGCTCAATCCCCTTCGCTTCTATCTGCTGCAGATACTCCGCCAGCTGCTCCGGCTGTGCCGCTTCCACATGCAGTGTCAGCTTTTGAAGTGGAAGCTTCAGACACTCTTCCAGCATTGTCTGTGTCAGCTCCGCCATCAGATGAACGTCTCCGCAGGCCCTGCTCCAGTCCGTCAGTTGTCTGACCTGTGGCTGATTAAAGCCAAACAGCGGCACGAAATGGCCGTCCATCATATCTACATGGACCCAGTCCGCCCCGCTTTCTTCGATTTTATTTAAATCCCGTTCTATATGAAAAAAATCCGCTGCAAGCGCTGAAATACTTACCTCTGCCATCTTTTTTGCTCCTTTTTTCGCTTCATAACTTCAATTCAATACTATCAATCTAAAGGATTGAAGTAAACAGACGGTCTTTTTTTCTTATATTTTGCCCAGTTGTATCCTGTTTTTCACAACATTTTATGTGAATTATTGTGAAAAACATAGAATTCTTCACTTTTTGCACTTCAATATGAATTGTTTTATGTTTCTATTTGCTTCATTTTTACATTTATTTCTTTTTTCGTTTATTCCAGATTGGCATGTCTCTGAAACATGCTTTCTCCTGTAAGCCCGAGCTGTTCCATTAATATCATCATAATGTAATCCGAACAAATCATCAGACTTTGCTCAAACAGGCTTCCCATAGGCTGGATAGAATGTGATTTTTTCCCCTCATCAAATTTGCTGGACGCCGCTATCTGCAGAATTACATCTGCCATTTTACCTATTGCAGACTCCGGATAAATGGTAATAAGCGCAATCTTTGCACCAACCTTCTTTGCTGTTTCCGCATTTTTAACCAAAGCTCCTGTTTCACCCGAGCCACTGGTAATAAGAAGAAGATCGTCTGCTTCAATCGCCGGCGTCGTACATTCTCCTACTCTGTATGCTGTGATTCCGCTTTGCATCAGCCGCATGGCAAAACAGCTTGCAATCAGCCCGCTTCTTCCCGAACCGGCTACAAATACCCTTTTTGCTTTCTGAATTGCAGAGGCAATCGCTGTCTCCTCTTCATACGAAACCCTTTTTACTGTTTTACACAATTCCTCTAAAACTTCGCTTATTTCATGCATTTTTTTCTCCGCACCTCTCATTCTTTTTTCGTGATTTCATTCTACTCTGCGCTTCAAATGGAGTAAAGTTTGCCTCCTTTTTTCTATTTTTCGTTCCCCTTTCCTGATTTTTTCTCACTTCTCTTGTATTTATTTTTATATAATTTGCACAAACTTTTTTCTTTCCCAGCTTCGCAGTGAAGTGTTTTTTTGTTTTTTTACTTCATGTTCTATTTTCACTTTTATGAGACGCAAAAAACTCCCTGTACATTTCATATGTTTTCAACACATAAATGCACAGGGAGTTCCTTATCTTCTGTTATCCTCTATAATAGTTAATCAGACAGCCCTTCAGAATGATCTCTCGCTCATCGTCGGTCAGTCCGCCCAGCTTCAGGGTTACTTCCCGGTCTTTTTCACCGTTTACGTATACGGGGATCTCAGCCTTCTTCTCTTCCACTGCCTTGCGGATCTCCGGAATGAACAGGAAATCGCCCTTGGAAAAGGGAAGAGTTCCCTCGTCGATCAGGAAGGGCAGCATACCCCAGTTGATCAGGTTGGAGCGGTAACGCTTGGTGGCGTAGGAGTTGGCGATATTCGCCCAGCCGCCCAGTACCTTCTGGCAGGAGGCCGCCTGCTCTCTGGCGGAGCCGTCGCCGGGCTTCACTGCGAAGATGGTACTGCCCACACCCACGTTGGTCTTATCCACGCCCGGATACCATGCGTTCAGATTCTGGAATACCGGTTTCAGCTCCGGCACTGCCTCTGCGGGACAATCCCCCGCCTCGATGGCCTTCTCGGCCTTCTGAATCTCCTTTGCCAGTCCCACATAGGCCGGATCCTTCCGGGACAGGGTGAACTCTGCCAGACCCAGCGGGTTGGAGCGGTAAGAGGAGGTTTCGCCGGAGGGAATCAGCTCGTCTGTAGTGGTTACTGGATCGTGAATCTCAGATACCACCTTCAGAATCAGATGCTCCGCCAGGGCCGGCATAGCGGGCCAGTCCTTGATATTCGGGCCAAACTTGATCTCTACGCTCGGATCTGCCACGCCCTTGCTGTCAAAGACGCGGTTCTCGTAAATCTTGCTGTCAAAGAAGTAATGCGGGCTGCTGAAGTCCACGTCCATCTCGGTGGCTGCGGTCAGATAACCCTTGTTGGCTGCGGTGGCAGCGATGGAACGTGCGTCCATCAGCGCCACAGACGCAATCTGCCCGCTCTGGAGCTTGGAGCCCTCCCGGTTCGGGAAGTTACGGGTGGAGTGACGAATACTGAAGCCATTGTTGGACGGGGTATCGCCTGCGCCGAAGCAGGGTCCGCAGAACGCGGTCTTCAGGACAGCGCCGGTCTCCATCAGAGTCGCCGCCGCGCCGTTCTTCACCAGTTCCATGTAAATCGGCATACTTGCCGGATATACGCTTAAGGTAAACTCATCGGGGCCGATGCTTGCGCCCTTCAGGATGTCCGCTGCCGCACAGATATTTTCAAAGCCGCCGCCTGCGCAGCCTGCGATGATGCCCTGATCCACATAGAGCTTGCCGTCGCGGATCTTGTCGGTCAGATGATAGTCTACCGCGCCGCCCAGGGATACGAGAGCTTTCTTCTCCACGTCGCGCAGGATATCCCCCAGGTTTGCCTTTACCTCTTCGATAGTATAAACGTTGCTGGGATGGAACGGCATGGCAATCATGGGCTTCACAGCGCTCAGATCCACATAAATCATACCGTCGTAGTATGCCACCGGGCCGGGCTTCAGCTCCTTGTAGGCGCCGGCTCTGCCGTGAATCTCATAAAACTCTTTGATGGCGTCATCGGTCTTCCAGATGGAGGACAGGCAGGTGGTCTCTGTGGTCATGACGTCGATGCCGATACGGAAGTCCGCGCTTAAATTCTCGACGCCGTCTCCCACAAACTCCATCACCTTATTGTTCACATAGCCCTTTTCAAAGACTGCCCCGATGATGGCCAGCGCCACGTCCTGGGGGCCGACGCCCTTCTGGGGCTCGCCGGTCAGGTACACGCCCACCACGCCGGGCATATTGATGTCATAGGTCTTATTCAGAAGCTGCTTTACCAGCTCCGGACCGCCCTCGCCCATGGCCATGGTTCCGAGAGCTCCGTAACGGGTGTGGCTGTCGGATCCCAGAATCATCTTTCCGCCCTCTGCCAGCATCTCACGGGCAAACTGGTGGATAACGGCCTGATGAGGCGGTACGTAGACGCCGCCGTATTTCTTCGCGCAGGTCAGGCCAAACATGTGGTCATCCTCGTTGATGGTTCCGCCTACGGCGCACAGACTGTTGTGACAGTTGGTCAGCACATAGGGAATCGGGAACTTCTCCAGTCCTGAAGCGCGGGCTGTCTGAATGATTCCTACAAATGTAATATCGTGGGACGTAAGCTTGTCAAATTTAATTTCCAGCTTGTCCATGTTGCCTGATGTATTGTGTGATTCCAGAATTCCATAGGCGATGGTCTGCTTTCTGGCCTCTTCCTTAGAGGGCACGCTGCCAAGCTGGCTCTCCAGCACGCTCTGCGCGTCCCTGGTATCCGGTATGATCTCTGTTCCGTTCAGCAGATATGCTCCGCCTTCCAGTAATTGAACCATGTTTCTCCTCCTGCATTATACGCTTACTATTTTCTTATCATTATAAAGATAGCTTGCACAGAATGCAAGCTATCTTCTCACTTATTCTTTCTTATTCGTACCGTTTTTTGCGGATATATCCGAGCGCAGCTGCCAGTCCCGCAAGAGCCAGGAACCCACAGCTTGCGGCCAGTTCCACCGGATTCTGGTCACCGGTGGCCACGGAAGCCGTCTGTGTCTTATTGCCGGATGAGCCGGAATGGCCTGAAGATCCGGTTTTCTTCGGTTCTTCTGTCTTCTTCGTCTCCTCTGGTTTCACCGGTTCCTTGTAACTGTTTTGAAATACAGGCTCTTTTCCTTCGGTATCCAGTTCCGCCACCAGTACACCGTCATCCTTTTGGATAACCTTTATGGTACAGGTATAAACCGTATTGTCGTAGGTCACATAGTCCAGCTGCTCTTTTTCCTCGCTGATAGTGTAGGTATAGCTGCCCGGTTCTTTAAAGGTCAGCCGCTCAAAGACGATTTTGCCGTCTGCATCACTGGCTGCCCTGCGCACCACGTTTCCGCTCTCATCCTTCACCACAAAATGGAATTCTCCGGCATTCAGTTTCCGTCCATCCAGCTTCTTCGTTGCTTCCAGGATCACATCTACAGGCTTGATTTCCACCGGTTTATAACGGTTTTTGAATACCATTTTCTCTATCGTTTCCTGGCTGCCATCTTTGCTGATGCCTGTCTCCAGCTGAAGCTGTCCGGCGAAGAAGCTGACATTCACTGTCACACGATACACAGAAAGGTCATAGGTTATCCCGGAAGCTCCTTCATTTGCCTCTGTCACCTTATACCGATAGGTTCCCGGCTTTGTAAATGAAATTTCACCAAACCGAAAGCTTCCGTCTGCCGTATTTCGAACCTCAGTACCGCCTGCCGCGGGCATCGGCATGGACTGACCGGCTGTCTCCGCATTTTCCTCTGAAAGGCCTGTGATCTCCGGCACATCCTCTTCCAGCCGGAACAGGAACTCCCCACCGGTCAGTTCCTTCGGCGCAAGCTCGTTTTCCTTTTCCTCATACAGGTCTTTCTGTCCGGTCAGGGCGAGTTTAACCGGAGACGCTTCTGACCCGATACTCTCCAGAACAGACAGCATGGCCTCTTTTACTCCGGCTGCGCTCGTTGCTGCCTTATAATAGTCTTTCGTCCCCGTACGCTCGCCCAAGCTGCCCCTGTCATTCGCTGTGGCGTTGGGATAGTTGCTGGAAACCGCATGCAGAAACCGATTTGAATCCGAAGTTGCCTCCGTTACATCTCCGGCATCCGCTCCGCTCTGAATCCCAATCGTATAAACCTCCGCTCCCTTGTCCTTTATGCTTTTCGCAGCCGCTACTCCTGCATTGGCAACCCTCGGATCATAATTGCTGAAGCTCGACGGGCCTCCGTCTGTCAAAAAAATTACAATCTGGCGTCTGTCGGAATGCACCGTAATATATCTCTCCGCCAGCTCCAGGCCGTAATCTGCCCTCGTTGCTCCGGATGACTTTAATCCGCCTGCTCCGTCTTTGATAGCCTGCATGTCATCCGTGAGCGGCTTTACAATCTGTGAATTATTATACTTGTATTGGTCCTGTTGATACTCATCATTTCCTATTTCTTCCCTTTTATCTCCGGCAAACTTAATCAGTGCCACGCGATGCTTCTCACCGCCTTCGCCCACTGTGCCATTGATACTTTGTATTTCATCCGCCAACGCCGCTACAGCTGTCTTCAATCCATCTATTCTTTTTGTCGTGTCTTCACTGCCAAACGGATCATCCATCGAGCCGGATACATCCAGCACCAGCACAATATCCGCCGCGCCGCCCGCCGGCTCATTCATGGCAGGTGATCCCGTCTCTGCCTGCGCAGTCATCCCCGTGGGCAGCACGCCTGAAGCCAACACAAGTGTCAAAAACCATGCGCCCAGTTTCTTTAAAAGTCCTCGTTTCTTCACTTTTATCCCCTCCTGCATTCTCTAAATCCTTTTTATTATACAGGAAAATAAAGTTCTTTGTACACTAACCAAACGGCTAGTCTTTTCAGACTAGCCGCTCACTTTTATCCCTATTCGTTTTTTCTTCCGCCTCCGGGAAGATAATCGTTACCTTAAACAGATCCCCGTCCAGATAGATATTGAAGCTGCCCTTCTGAAGCTCCGTCAGATTCCGGGCGATGGAGAGTCCCAAGCCACTGCCCTCGGTACTGCGGGCCACGTCGCCGCGGATAAAGCGCTCGGTCAGTTCGTCGGCGTTGATATTCAGGGGCTGCTCGGAGATATTTTTGATGCTGAACCGCACCATATGGCCCACCGTAGTCAATTCCACGTAGACCCGGGTGTTCGGCATAGCGTACTTGGCCGTATTGTTATACAGATTCTCCACCACGCGCCAGAGCCTGCGCCCGTCGGCCACGATAACCACCGGCTCCTCCGGCATATCCACCACCAGCTTCAGGCCTTTCGCCTCAAACTTCTCGCTGAATTCGCCGTTGGTCTGCTGAATCAGCTCCTGGAAATTAAGCCTTGTCAGCTCCAGCTTCACATTGCCGGAGCTGATTTTCGATGCTTCCACCAGGTCGTCAGTCAGATGCTTCAGGCGCATGGCCTTATCCTCCAGAATCGCGATATAATTCTTTGCCCGTTCATTCTGGATATCCTCCCGTTTCAGCAAATCCACGTAATTGATAATCGATGTCAGCGGCGTCTTGATATCATGGGACACATTGGTGATCAGGTCGGATTTCAGCCGCTCGTCCTTGACGCTCTTTTCCACCGCTGCAGACAGGCCGCTGCCCATCTGGTTCACTGCCTCCGCA
The DNA here is from genome assembly GCF_051972735.1 of Laedolimicola sp. NCBI lineage: Bacteria > Bacillati > Bacillota > Clostridia > Lachnospirales > Lachnospiraceae > Laedolimicola > Laedolimicola sp. The sequence goes on from NZ_JBOKYU010000001.1 coordinate 99,905, forward strand.
AAAGCCAGGTTATCGCCGCTGATCTGGTCGGTGGGAATCTGCGCGTTCAACTCCCCTGCGGAGATCCGTTTGATGCCGTCCAGGATCCGCTGCCGCTGAGCCGCCTGCCGGAGCAGGAAAATTCCCACACCAAGGTCAAAGAACGCCAGCAGGATAATTCCAATTTCCCCCATTATCAGGAGCACTACGTTTCCCAGCAGAAAGCCTGCATAGGAAAGCATGGTCTTCGTGGTGGTCTTCCGATTCTTCATCATCTCCCCGAAAACACTGCTGATCAGGTAGAGAATACTGTTCTTCCACAGGGTATGGGCCTTGATTCTGCGTACCAGGCTGATATAACCGGTGAGAAACATTCCATTCAACACAAAGGCCACGCCCCCGCCCACCAGGGCGAATTCCGGCATCTCCAGATTCCGTACCGAGACGCCGACAGACACCAGAACCAGGATAATCCAGGCCGGTACAATCAGAATCAACGCCGCCAGCTCCGACCGTATCCGGTCAAAGCGGTTCAACATAATCTCACCGTCCTCGTCAGTGCTGCGTCCTGCTGCCAAAGTCAGATACACCATGCTCAGCAGATACAGAATCGCTCCCAGCATCACGCCGTAGACTGCCACCCGGCTCACCGGCGCGATTTCCTCATACTGCTTCTTATACTGGGCCAGCTTATCGCTCGCCTTATATCCGGAGTCCACAGCTACCACCAGAATATAATCCCCTTCCACGGAAGGCGGATAGCTCTTCACATAGCTGCTCAGCTCGCTTAAGGAAATCGGCATACCATTGGCTTCATAATTCATATCTGAGCTGTCATAAATCAGATAATCCTTATAAGAGGTACGAATGTAATTCAACAGCCCCTCCTGGCTGGAAAATTTTTCTTTCCCAAAGCTTTTCATATTAGTGGAAATCTTTTCGGAAAAATCCTCCGGTGAAACCTGCTCCACTGATTTCGGAATGACAAAATAGCGCATATTGGTCATGCTGGGACTGAACAGCTCCAGATTCTCCGTATACGCGTAATAATCATTGTAAATGACCGGGAGTACATTTTCCAGATCATAATAAATCTCCTGAAGCTGGGCGGTGGTCAGCCGCTTCGCCTCTGCATAGGCGGTAATGCTGTCGTAGCCCACCGGTCCATACCGCTCCTCTACCGCCTCCAGCTGCTCCACATTGCGGACAGTGCTCTGCATCATATCGAAAGGACTGCTTTCTCCGTCTGTAATGAATTCCTCCACAAAACCTTCCATATTTTCTTCGGACATCGCAGATGTGGCGGATGATTCCTCCGCATCCGTCTCATCCGCTGTATCACCCTCAGGTACGGAGGTTATGGACGTTTCACTGTTCCCCTTATTTACGGTAGAGATCGAGGCCACCTCTGTTCCATCCTCACCGTACAGAGACTGCTCCGTATAATTGGTGAAACCCTTGGACAGATAGCCTACGGTGCCGTCGTCGTAGGTAATCTTCATCAGGGTACCGGTCTCCATGCCATCCAGAGACCAGTTCAGCAGATCCGTCAGTTCATAATACAGGCCTCCGTCCTTCACGTCGCCACTTCCGATGGTACTGTTTTCTGCGTATTGCTGAACATCTACGAGAATCTTGCCGTCGTAGACGCCATTTTTCTCAAACTTACTCTCCCGGCTGGCAGCCCGGACGCAACGGTAGATCTGCTCCAAAACCTCATCCTGATAATAACCGGTGCTCTCAAAGGTCTGATCCTTTCCCACGAATCCAAAGCCGCTGCCGCCCACATAGACCGTACACACGACCACGGACAGCACCAGCACCATCGCGCAAATCTGATTCAATAGCAGCGCCGTGAGCTTCCACAGCTTCGAATATTCCCATCGCTTCATTTACAGCTTCTCCACCTTATATCCAATGCCCCACACCACCTTCAGATAGCGGGGCTCCTTCGCGTTAATCTCGATCTTTTCCCGGATGTGACGGATATGGACCGCCACCGTATTATCCGCGCCGATGGCGTCTTCATTCCAGATACTCTCATAAATCTGATTAATGGAGAACACCTTACCCTGATTCTTCACCAGAAGCAGCAAAATATTATACTCAATAGGCGTCAGCTTCACCTGCTCACCGTCCACGGTCACTTCCTTCAGATCGTCGTTCATAACCAGGCCGCCGGTCTGATAGATCTTCTGATTCTCATCCATCGCATTGCCAAGCTTCGTATAGCGGCGCAGCTGTGACTTCACCCTGGCCACCAGCTCCAGCGGATTAAAGGGTTTCGTCACGTAATCGTCCGCACCGATATTCAACCCCAGAATCTTATCCGCGTCCTCCGACTTGGCTGACAGAATAATAATCGGAATACTACTCTTCTCCCGAATCTTAAGCGTCGCCCGCAGGCCGTCCAGCTTCGGCATCATAATATCAATCAGCAGCAGCTGCACATCCTCCTGCTCCAGCATTTCCACCGCCTGCACCCCGTCGTAGGCCTTCAAAATCCGGTACCCCTCCTGGGACAGATAAATCTCTATCGCGTCCACAATCTCCCTGTCATCATCACAGACCAGGATTGTATTCTTCTTTTTGTTCATGTTCTCACCCTCATATCGTTCTTGAAACGTGAATAGACAGTAAAATGATACTCTTACATTTTACTGTCTATCCATAGTTATAACAAGGCTTTTTTAAGTTCTCTGTTTGATAATTCTTAAGATTTTCTTGGGATTTCCCGAGCTTAAACTACCAGAAAAGAGAAAATATCCCCCTCGCCGGAAAATAATGCGTGCCCGGCGAGGGGGATATTTTCTCTTTTTGTCCGTCTTACTTCAAATATTCCGCATACTTCTCTTCACTGGCACTGAGGAACACAATACCGATGATACCCGGGCCCGTATGCGCACCGATAGCGCATCCAACCCAGGACTTGATGATGCCACGGCAATGATACTTCTCCATCAGCATTGCGCTCACCTTCTCGCAGGTCTCCGGATCATTTCCGTGTACTACGCCAATGATCTGTTTATCCAGATCCACGCCGCGCTCGCCCACCAGCTCCACGCACCGCTTCAGCGATTTATGCCGTCCGCGCACCTTCTCAATGGCTACCAGCGCACCGTCGTCATTGACCTCGATGATCGGCTTCAGATCCAGCACGCCGCCCAGTACTGCGGAAGTCCGGCTCAGACGGCCGCCCTTGTACAGATACTCCAGGGTCTCCACCGTCACAATATGCTCCATATGCTCACAGAAAAACTGCGCTGCCTCTATAATCAGATCCTTCGGCGCGCCATTTGCCTGCATCCGCAGGATTTTCTCCACTGCCAGACCAAAGCCCAGAGAGGCGCACTTGGTATCAATGATGGTCAGATCAAACTCCGGATACTCCTCCAGAAGCTCTTCCTTTGCCAGATTTGCCGCATTGAAAGTACCCGCGATACCGGTAGAGAAGCACATATACAGCACCTCGTCCCCGGCCTTGGCGTAAGGTTCAAAATTCTCCCGGAACATATACTGATTGATGTGGTAGGTCTTGATATCAGTCCCTTGCGCCTGAATCCGGTAGAAATCCTCCGGGAAAATGGTCTTGCCGTCAAAATAATCCGTTCCATCAATGGTTACCGGCGTCGGAATCACATGAAGCTTGTATTTCTCGACAATCTCCTTGGGCAGATCCGTTGCCGAATCCGTAATAATCTTAAATGCCATGTTCTTCTCCCCTGAATTTAATTTGCGGCCTATGATACCGGCCCATCATTTGGTTTACATAACTCATATTTCATTTCCTACTCTAAGGTCTCAAGCTGCGCCAGCCACAACGCAGAGCAGGCATCGCTGGGCATCCGCAAATCTCCCCGCGGCGATACCGCTACAGAACCCACCTTCGGGCCGTCCGGCAGACAGGACCGCTTAAACTGCTGGGCAAAATATCTGCGGTAGAATACCTTCAGCCATTTAAGCATGGTTTCCTTATCATAGACGTCCGCAAAGGCTTTCTGAGCCAGCCGGTAAATCTTCGCCGGTTCAAAGCCGAAACGTAAGATGTAATACAGATAAAAATCATGCAGCTCATAGGGACCCACCAAATCCTCTGTCTTCTGGGCAATTTCCCCGTCCTTCGGCGGCAGCAGCTCCGGGCTCACCGGCGTATCCAATACGTCCAGCAGCACCCCGGAAAGCTTCTCATCCCCACAGGTATCTGCGTAATATCGCACCAGATGGCGCACCAGCGTCTTCGGAACCCCCGCATTGACGCCGTACATAGACATGTGGTCGCCATTGTAGGTGGCCCAACCCAGGGCCAGCTCCGACATATCGCCGGTACCAATGACCATGCCGCCCGCCTGGTTGGCCAGATTCATCAAAACCTCCGTACGCTCCCGCGCCTGGGAATTCTCGTAGGTCACGTCATGCACATCCGGATCGTGTCCGATATCCCGGAAATGGATGGTCACCGCCTCGCGGATATCCACCTCCTTCAGCGTCGCTCCAAGCTTTTCTACCATATCACAGGCATTCCGGTAAGTCCGGTCTGTGGTTCCAAAGCAGGGCATGGTCACGCCCAGAATACCGGAACGGTCCAGTCCCAGACTGTCAAAAGCCTTCACCGTAACCAGAAGCGCCAGAGTGGAATCCAGGCCACCGGAGATACCGACCACCGCCGTCTTGCAGTGGGTATGCTCCAGCCGCTTCTTCAGGCCCATATACTGAATGGCGAAAATCTCCTCACAGCGCCGCTGTCTGTCACTGTCGCTGCCGGGCACGAAGGGCGCCGGATCTACATAACGGGACAGCTCTGTATCTTCCTTTTTCAGATGGAAGCCAACCTCCACATAGGATCTGGAATTATCCGTCCGGAAGGTGGTCATTCTTCTGCGCTCACCCACCAGCCGTGCGATATCCAGCTCCGCATAAATGGTCTCACTGGTAAATCGTTCCGATTCTGCCAGAATCGTTCCATTTTCCGCAATGATATTATGACCGCCAAACACCAGATCCTGGCTGGACTCACCCTCTCCTGCATTGGCATAGATATATCCGCATACCAGGCGGGCCGACTGTCCGCCTATGAGAGACTCCCGGTACAGATTCTTGCCTGTGGTCTCATCGCTGGCTGAGCAGTTCACGATGACCGTTGCGCCTGCCAGCGCATGACCGATGCTTGGCGGGTTCGGCACCCACACGTCCTCGCAGATCTCCGCAGCCACACTAAGTCCCGGAAGCTCCTCACAGGTGAACAGCAGCTTCGTTCCAAAATTGATATAATCGCCGTCCTCTCCCTCCTCGGGAACCCACACGTCCTCCACTTCCTGATTTCCCGGTGTGAAATGACGCAGCTCATAGAATTCCCCGTAATTAGGCAGATGCAGCTTCGGCACCAGGCCAAGCAGATGTCCGCCGCAGAGAGCCGCCGCCACATTGTAAAGCTTGCCGTCCTTCTCCCAGGGAAGTCCCACGAAGATCAGCGCGTCCAGATCTGCCGTCTCTCTGGCGATATGGAACAACTCCTCCCGGGCGCTCTTTAGCAGAAGCTCCTGTAAAAATAAATCCGAACAGGTATAGCCGGTAATGCCAAGCTCCGGAAATACGATGATCTTCGCGCCATTTTCCGCCGCCTCTCTGGCAAGTCTTATGGTCTCCGCGCCATTTCCCTTCGTGTCCGCCACCTGAATCTTCGGCGTCACCGCCGCCGTTCTGATAAACCCGTGTCTCATATCGTTACCTCTTTATTCACCTTTTCGCTACTTTCAGGATCTCTTTCAGATCCTCGATATCAAACTTGTAGGCATGATTGCAGAAATGGCATTTCACCTCGATGGGCTTGTTGTCCTGAATCATTTCCCGGATGTCCTTGCTTCCGATGCTGACGATGGCCTTTGCCACCCGCTCCCGGCTGCAGTTGCAGTACCAGGAAGCCGGAATGGTGTCGTTAATCTCCAGACCGAAATCACCCAGCAGATACTCCAGAAGCTGCTCCGGGCTCATGCCCTGATCCAGAAGCTTCGTCACTGAATCCATGGTGGACAGCTTTGCTTCCAGTGCGTCAATGACCTTGTCGTCGGTAAAGGGCATCAGCTGAATGATAAAGCCGCCTGCCTGGCGAAGCGTATTATCCTTATTTAACAACACGCCCAGCCCTACCGAGGATGGAACCTGCTCAGATGTGGCAAAGTAATAGGTCAAATCCTCCGCAATCTCGCCAGTCTGCAGTTCAACGGTTCCCACATAGGGCTCCTTAAGGCCCAGATCCTTGATCACCCGCAGGGTACCAGGCCCGATGGCGCCGGACACGTCCAACTTTCCCTTTGCGTTCGCCGGAAGCAGCACCATGGGTTCATCCACATAGCCCTTTACTCTTGCCTTGGAATCCGCTGTCACGGTGATGCCGCCGATGGCTCCGGCTCCCTTGATCTGCAGGGTCAGCAGATCCGCGTCGCCTTTCATCATGGAACCCATCATGGCTCCGGCTGTCAGCAGACGTCCCAGAGCCGCTGTAGCCACCGGACTGGTGTTGTGAATGGAGCGCGCCTGCTCCACCATTTCTCTGGATGTGATAGCAAAGGCACGAATCTGGTGATCTGCAGCCGTTGCTCTTACAATATAATCTTCCATAATTTTACTCCTCTTTTTCTTACGCTTTCCGCGCCACAACACAGAATTTACCTGTCGTTTCCATGACTGCTTCACCTGTGTCGGAATCAAAGATCTGCTCCGCCTTCAGTCCCGCTTTTTCAAGCAGCTCCAGTACCCGCTCCAGCGCATAGGCCTTCTGGATATGCGTCTCTTCAAACCGCACATACCGGTCGTCCTCATCCTGCACATAAAGCGTCAGGTCGTACTGATTCAGCTGTTCCTCCGGGTCGTAATAATTTTCCCAGATAAAGCTGCCCTCCTCCCGGTTCTCCGCGATGGTGGTCTCGCCCAGCATCTCTTTGTATTTGTAAATGGTATTCATGTCGAAGAAGAACACGCCGTCCGGATCCAGATAATTCCACACCAGCCGGAACACCTGCAGTAAATCTTCCTCTTCCGTAATATAATTCAGGGAATCGCAGACGCTGACGATGGCCCGCACCGTGCCATAAAGTTCAAACTCCCGCATATCCTGCAGAAGATACAAAATATCGTGTCCCGATCCGGCGCGCTTCTCACAGGCCAGCTCCAGCATTTCCTCGGAAGCGTCCACGCCGATCATATCGTAGCCCGCATCCGCCAGAAGTTCCGTCATGCTGCCGGTTCCGCAGCCCAGATCCAACACCAGACCGTCCGGAATTCCGTATTCTTTTAATATCTCTGTGATCCGCCGGCTCCATTTCTCATAGGGAACCTGGTCCATAAACAGATCGTAAACCTCCGCAAAGCCTGTATACGCGTCCATCGCTGCTGTAACTCCTTCAATTGTCTGATTTTCCAGACTGTATGATCCGTTTCATCATAACAAATTTCCGGACAAAAAACAAGGACTGCCGGAAAATCCCGGCAGTCCCTCACAATCGTCTGATTATTTGCTGCTTAAAAACTTCTCGATATTGGCCATAGCCTCTTCTTCGTCCTCGCCGTCCGCAGAAACGGTAACGGTCTCGCCCGCGAAGAGTCCAAGGGTCATCATACCCATAATGCTCTTGGCATTTACCTTCTTGTTATCACTCTCCACATAGATCTCGCTGCCGTACTGGCTCGCCACCTGTACCAGCAATGCGACCGGTCTGGCTTCAAGCCCTTCCGGAATCTGAATCGTGATTTCCTGTTTCATCATAATAATTCTCCTCCTTGTGATCCCTTAGCTCCTCTGCTATCAGACTCAGCTTTCTGAGACGGTGATTCACACCGGACTTCCCTACGGGCGGCGTCAGCATCTGACCCAGCTCCTTTAAGGTCGTCTCCGGCTGCTCCAGACGGAGTACTGCTATCTCTGCCAGGTTCTCCGGCAACTCATCAAAGCCAATGGTTCTCTGAATAAATTGGATATCCTCTATCTGTTTTACCGCTGCTGAAACGGTCTTGTTCAAGTTCGCAGTTTCACAGTTCACCTGTCGATTGACGGAATTGCGCATCTCCTTCAGAATCCGGACATTTTCGAACTTCATCAGGGCCACATGGGCTTCCATCACATTCAAAAGGTCCGCAATCTGCGATCCTTCCTTTACGTATAACACGTAACTGCGCTTTCGCAGCGTGATCCGCGCGTCTATCCCGAAGCTGGCCAGCATCTCCCGAAGCTCATCCGCCTTCTCTTCCCCGCTGCACACGATTTCAAAATGATAGCCTTTCTCCGGGTCGCTCAAGGAGCCGGACGCCAGAAAGGCTCCCCGTATGTAAGCCCGCCTGCAGCACTGATTCTGCACCAGCATATGCTTCACGGGCTCCAGTCCTCCGAAAGAAGTCACCTCATAGCTGAGACTTCCCCTGGGATTTCTGCTCTGCCGCGTCGACACGTTCATTTCTATATTAAATGTTTTTCTCAATAATGTAAAGTACTTTCTTGCAACGGCCAGATTCTCCGTGTGCATTTTCACGCAGGGGGACTCTCCTTCAACACTCTCCACGCGGCTGCAGAAGTTTAAAATGGCGGCCATCTCAGCCAGTCTGCAATGTCTGGCCGGCGGCACATGGGCGGAGAGCTCCTGCTTGATCTCACTGGAAAAAGACATAGATCACCTCTTCATTTCCCTAATGCGCTTTTACAACGGCATCCTTCTCAATATCGCGATGCTCGATACGCACCGCGTAGTCCGCATTGTTTCGCAGCCGTTCATAAAGCTTATTGGCCAGGGTGACAGAGCGGTGCTTGCCGCCGGTGCAACCGATGGAGATCACCAGCTGGTTCTTGCCCTCCAGCACATAATTCGGAATCAGGAACTGAATCATGTCAATCAGCTTGTCCAGAAACCGGTGGGACACCTCGAAGCCCATAACGAAATCCTGCACCGGCTTGTCATTGCCGCTGAGCTTCCGAAGTTCTTCATAATAATAGGGATTCGGCAGGAACCGCACGTCAAATACCAGATCGGAATCCGTCGGAATACCGTATTTAAAGCCAAAGGAAAGGACGGTAATGACCAGGTTCTTAAAGTTCTTATTCTGCACAAAGATCTTGTCCAGTTCCTGCTTCAGCTCCCTAGTCAGCAGATTGCTGGTATCAATGATATAATCCGCCTGCTTCTTCAGAAATTCCAGCCTTTTGCGCTCCTCCTGGATACCGTCGGCCACGCGGCCATTCTGCGCCAGCGGATGCGTACGCCGGGTCTCCTTGTAGCGCTTCACCAGCACCTCGTCAGAGGAATCCAGGAACAGGATTTCATAGTTCACGCCTGCCACGGTCAGTTCCTCCAGAGTGGCCGCCAGCTCGTTAAAAGCTTTTCCGCTTCGGATATCAATGCCCAACGCCACCTTCGTGACCTCCGTATTACCCGGATAAATCAGCTCAGAAAATTTTTCAATCAGAGAAATCGGCAGATTATCCACGCAGAAATAACCTGCGTCCTCCAACGCCCGAAGAGCGGTGCTTCGTCCCGCGCCTGACATTCCTGTTACAATTACAAATCTCATCTGTATCTTCTCCTGTCTGTTTCGACGCTCTTAAAAACCAAGTAGCTTTACTTCCATTTCCAGCTCCACACCGAACTGTTTCTTTACTTCTTCCTGCACATGGCATACCAGATCCATCACATTCCGGGCCGTCGCGCCACCCCGGTTGATAACGAAGCCACAGTGCTTCTCAGACACCTGCGCGCCGCCTACGCTGTAACCACGCAGTCCCGCGTCCATGATGAGCTTTCCTGCAAAATAACCCTCAGGCCGCTTGAAGGTGCTGCCTGCGCTGGCGTATTCCAGCGGCTGCTTGGATGTTCTCGCCTCCTTCAGCTCCTGCATCCGGGCTTCAATCGCCCCTTTATCGCCTTTCTCCAGCTCCAGCAGAGCGCTCAGAACCAGATAGCCCTTTTTTGCAATGACGCTGGTACGGTAACCCAGCTCCAGCTCGTCTTTTTTAAGCCGCAGGATTTCTCCGTCCGGCTTCATGACCACAGCCTCTTTGACCACGTCCTTCATCTCTCCGCCGTAGGCTCCGGCGTTCATGACCAGTGCTCCCCCTAAGGTTCCCGGGATACCGGAAGCGAATTCCAGTCCGGTCAGTCCCTCTTTGGCCGCCAGACGGGCCATGCGTACCAGCAGAGCTCCGGCTTCTACTTCCAGCTCGGTGCCATTTACGCGGATGCCGTCCATATTGCGGAACAGTTGGATGATGACGCCCTTATATCCTTCGTCGCTCACCAGCACATTGCTGCCATTCCCCAGGATATAATAGGGGACGCCAGCTTCCACGCAGGCCTTTACCGTGTCCGCCAGCTGCGGTACCGTCTGAGGCATGCAGAAAATGGCCGCCGGGCCACCGATGCGAAAGGTGGTATGACGGCTCATGGGCTCGTCCCGCAGGACATTGGCAGCTTCATTTATATTGCAAAGGATTTTATATAATTTCTGAATCATTGTGTGTACTCCATTGGGATTTGGTTGTTTCTATACTCTGTTTTAGTATATGCGAAAAAATAAATAAAAACAATCTTAAAATACTTTCTATAAATATTTTCTAAGGTACTGGCCCGTATAGGAGAGCTCCTGCCCTGCCACCTTCTCCGGTGTGCCCTTGGCAATGACCGTGCCGCCACGGTCGCCGCCTTCCGGTCCCATGTCAATGATGTAATCGGCCGTCTTTATCACGTCCAGATTATGCTCGATGACCACGACTGTATTGCCGCCCTCGGCCAGCCGTTTCAGAATCTCCGTCAGCTTATGGACATCGGCAAAATGCAGGCCCGTAGTCGGTTCATCCAGAATGTAGATGGTCTTGCCGGTGCTCCGTCTGGACAGCTCGGTGGCCAGCTTAATCCGCTGGGCTTCCCCTCCGGACAGGGTCGTGGAAGGCTGTCCCAGCTTGATATAGGAAAGTCCCACGTCGTTCAGAGTCTCAATTTTCCTGCGGATAGATGGCACATTTTCGAAGAAGGTCATGGCCTCTTCCACAGTCATATCCAACACGTCAAAGATGCTCTTGCCCTTATACTTCACATCCAGAGTCTCCCGGTTGTACCGTTTTCCCTGGCAGACCTCGCAGGGCACGTACACGTCCGGCAGGAAATGCATCTCGATTTTGATGATTCCGTCGCCGGAGCAGGCCTCACAGCGGCCGCCTTTCACATTGAAGCTGAAACGACCCTTCTTATAGCCCTTGCTCTTGGCGTCGGCTGTGGACGCGAACAAGTCGCGGATCTGGTCGAATACGCCGGTGTAAGTGGCCGGGTTGGAACGGGGCGTCCGCCCAATAGGGGACTGGTCGATGGCAATGACCTTGTCAAGCTGCTCTAACCCTGTGATTTCCTTGTATTTACCCGGAATGGTGCGGGCCCGGTTCAGCTTCCGCGCCAGGGTCTTATAGAGAATCTCATTGACCAGAGAGCTCTTTCCGGAACCGGACACGCCGGTGACGCAGGTCATGACGCCCAGGGGGAAATCCACCTGGATATTTTTCAGGTTATTTTCCGCAGCGCCCCTGACCGTCAGCCAGCCCGTGGGAGTTCTTCTGGTCTCCGGCACCGGAATCTTTAATTTTCCGCTTAAGTAAGCTCCGGTAATGGAATCCGGGCAGGCCATAATCTCCTGTGCCGTACCTGCCGCCACGACCTTGCCGCCGTGCTCGCCCGCGCCCGGGCCGATATCCACGATATAATCCGCCGCAAACATGGTATCCTCGTCATGCTCCACCACAATCAGGGTATTACCCAGATCCCGCAGACGCTTCAGGGTCGCCAGCAGCTTATCGTTGTCCCGCTGATGCAGGCCGATGCTGGGCTCGTCCAGGATATAGGCCACGCCCACCAGGCCGGAGCCGATCTGAGTGGCCAGACGGATACGCTGAGCCTCGCCGCCGGACAGGCTGCCGGTGGCCCGGGCCAGGGTCAGATAATCCAGTCCCACATCAATCAGGAAGCCGATGCGGGCCTTAATCTCTTTCAGGATCTGTTCACCAATCAGCTTCTGCTGTTCTGTAAGCTGCAATTCCTTCAGAAAATCATACAGCTTCAGCACGGACATAGACGTCACTTCCGCGATATTCTTCTCCCCCACGGTCACCGCCAGAGACGTCTTCTTCAGACGCTGGCCGCCGCAGGCCTTACAGGGCGTAATCCGCATGAAGGTCTCATATTCCTGACGCATGATCTCGGAACCGGTCTCCCGATAGCGGCGCTCCACATTTTTAATCAGGCCCTCGAAGGCCACATCATAGACGCCCTCGCCCCGCTGCCCCTTATAATAGACCTTCACCTCACGGCCATTGGTTCCATGAATCAGTATGTCCCGGATCTCCGGGGACAGCTGCTCATAAGGTATGGTCAGATCGAAGCCGTATTCTTTGGAAAGGGCTTTCAAAAGCGCATAGGTAAAGCTGGACGGGTCCGTACAGGACTGCCAGCCCATGACCGTAATCGCACCCTCCGCGATACTTAAGGACTTATCGGGAATCATTAAATCCTCGTCAAATTCCATCTTGTAGCCCAGGCCGAAGCACTCCGGGCAGGCTCCGAAGGGGTTATTAAAGGAAAAGCTTCTGGGTTCAATCTCTTCCATGCTGATGCCGCAATCCGGACAGGCATAGCTGGAGCTCAAGGTCAGCGTCTCGCCGCCGATGACATCCACCACCAGCAGACCGTCGGACAGGTTCAGCACCGTCTCGATGGAATCCGCCAGGCGGCGCTCTATGCCCTCTTTCACCACCAGTCGGTCCACCACGATCTCGATGGTATGCTTGATGTTCTTTTCCAGCTTGATTTCTTCGGACAGCTCATAGAGATTGCCGTCGATGCGAACCCGGACGAAGCCGCTTTTCTTCGCCTGCTCCAGCACCTTCACATGCTCGCCCTTGCGGCCCTTGACCACCGGGGCCAGCAGCTGGATTTTCGTCCGCTCAGGCATGGCCATGATCTGATCTACCATCTGGTCTACACTCTGCTTCTTGATCTCCTTGCCGCATTTCGGGCAATGGGGGATACCGATCCGGGCATAGAGCAGTCGGAAATAATCGTAAATCTCCGTCACGGTTCCCACAGTGGAGCGGGGGTTCCGGTTCGTAGACTTCTGGTCGATGGAAATGGCCGGAGACAGGCCGTCAATGCTCTCCACATTGGGCTTCTCCATCTGACCCAGGAACTGACGGGCATAGGATGACAGGGACTCCATGTAGCGCCGTTGTCCTTCCGCATAAATGGTATCGAAGGCCAGGGACGATTTTCCCGAACCGCTTAGTCCCGTCAACACCACAAATTTATCTCTGGGGATGTCGATATCCAGGTTCTTTAAATTGTGCTCGTTGGCGCCCCGGATTCTGATAAATTTATCCATTGTTTTTCTCCTCATAAATGCATTGCGACGCAGGTTTTAAAGCTCATTTGCCTGCTTCTTTAATTCTATCATCTTATCACGCAGTTCTGCCGCCAGCTCGAAGTTCAGATCCGCAGCCGCCTTCTTCATCTTCTTATCAATGTCCTTGATGAGCTTCTCCAGTTCCTTCTTGCTCATGGATTCCGGATCCTTCTCGAACTGCAGCTCTTCCTTGGCAATCTCCTTGGAAATGCTGATGAGATCCCGTACGGACTTCTGAATGGTCTTCGGCGTGATGCCATGTTCCTTATTATATGCCTCCTGCAGCGCGCGTCGGCGCTCGGTCTCATCGATGGCCAGCCGCATGGAATCGGTAACGGTATCCGCGTACATGATGACATGGCCTTCAGAATTTCGTGCCGCACGACCGATGGTCTGAATCAGGGAGACCTCGGAACGCAGGAACCCTTCTTTGTCCGCGTCCAGAATCGCCACCAGGGTAATTTCCGGAATATCCAGACCCTCACGCAACAGGTTAATACCAACTAACACATCAAAGACATCCAGACGCATATCCCGGATAATCTGGGTCCGCTCCAGGGTGTCGATATCCGAATGCAGGTATTTGACCCGGATACCCAGCTCCCGCATGTAGTCGGTCAGATCCTCAGCCATGCGTTTCGTCAGGGTAGTGATCAGGATCTTGTGGCCTGCTGCCACCTCCTTATTCACCTCGCCCACCAGGTCGTCGATCTGGCCCTCCACAGGCCGGATTTCCACCTTGGGATCCAGAAGTCCCGTAGGCCGGATAATCTGCTCCGCCCGCAGCATCTCATGATCAGCCTCGTACTCGCCCGGCGTGGCGGAGACGAACATAATCTGATCAATCTTGCTCTCGAATTCCTCGAAGTTCAGCGGACGGTTGTCGAGCGCCGACGGCAGACGGAAGCCGTAATCCACCAGCGTGGTCTTCCGGGATCGATCGCCCGCGTACATGCCGCGGATCTGGGGCACGGTCTTATGGGACTCGTCTATGATAATCAGAAAATCATCCGGGAAATAATCCATCAGCGTATTGGGCGGCGTGCCCGGCGCTGCGCCGGTCAGATGTCTCGAATAGTTCTCGATACCGGAGCAGAAGCCGGTCTCCTTCAGCATCTCAATATCAAAGTTCGTCCGCTCTGCGATGCGCTGGGCCTCCAAAAGCTTGTCCTCACTCTTGAAGTAACGCACCCGCTCCTCCAGCTCCTTCTCGATATCGGCTGCCGCACGCTTAATCTGATCCATGGGTACGACGTAATGAGACGCCGGGAAAATGGCCACGTGCTCAAGCTCCCCTTTGATCTCGCCGGTCAGCACATCAATCTGGGTAATCCGGTCGATCTCGTCCCCGAAAAACTCCACCCGCACCGCCAGCTCGGACTCATTGGCCGGAATAATCTCCACCACATCACCCCGCACCCGGAAGGTACCACGCTTGAAATCCATATCGTTGCGGTCATACTGGATATCCACCAGCTGCCGCAGCACCTCGTCACGATCCTTCTGCATGCCGGGCCGCAGGGAAACCATCATTTTCTCAAAATTCTCCGGCTCACCCAGACCATAGATACAGGAGACACTGGACACGATAATCACGTCCCGCCGTTCAATCAGGGCGGCCGTAGCCGACAGCCGCAGCTTATCAATCTCGTCGTTGATCGACGAATCCTTTGCAATATAAGTATCCGTCGAAGGCACATAGGCCTCCGGCTGGTAATAATCGTAGTAGGAAACAAAGTATTCCACCGCGTTTTCGGGGAAAAACTCTTTAAACTCGCCGTAGAGCTGGGCCGCCAGGGTTTTATTGTGGGCAATAATCAGGGTCGGCTTGTTCAGGGCCTGTATCACATTGGCCATGGTAAAGGTCTTGCCCGATCCCGTAACACCCAGTAAAGTCTGGGCCTGATTGCCTTCCTGAAAGCCCTCTACCAACTTCGCAATGGCCTGGGGCTGGTCGCCGGTGGGCTGGTATTCGCTGTGTAATTTGAACTCCATATCGTGTGATTTCCTTTCTAGTGACCCGGAAAAAAGTTCGCCTATAAGGCAGAAATTCGTAAAATGAAGGCTTTTTTTCCTGCCTAATAGAGGAACTTTTGCCATTTTACGAATGCAGGTCACTAAAACCTCTTTTTTCTACTCCACAACACCGCTTAAATCCTGATGGATTTAGCATACTTAAAGTCACTGAAAATTATAACACGGATATGAAAAAAAGTATAGGGAATTCGGAACATTTGTTCTTTTCCTATACTTTTCTTCATCGCCTTGTTCTCCTTCAATATAAACTTCAGGAATCTTAATGAAACCTCATGTTTTTTCAATAATTCCCTGAAATTTGAATTTTTTGGCAAACCGTAAGAAGTGCTCCACATCATTGTAGAGATATTGATCCCGTTTCCACAGCAGTACCGTGTCAAAATAAATGGGTTCGGAAAACGGAACCGCTACCAGATCCGGCTCCTGACGGGCCAGGGCGTCCATCAGGAAGGCTGCTGCCGTGCCATCGGAAATAAACTGCTTAATCATGCTGAGCTGACTGGAATAAAGCAGCACATTGGGCCGCAGCTGCTGCTCCGCGAAAAGGGACAGCACTGCGTTGGAGGGCGCCGTATCCATTCCGAAAAGTACCAAAGGCTCCCCCTCCAGCATGGTCACATCGATTGCTTTCGCCCGGGCCAGGCGATGGGAAGGACTGACGCAGAGCACCAGCTGTGTCCGCGCAAGCTTCTGACAGGAAAATTCCGGAGAAGGAGCCGCCGGGAGCGTGGCCATGGCCAGATCCAGTTCTCCCTGCTCCAGAAGCTTTTCCGCATGGAGGGAACCGCATTCCGTAATAGAAAGAGTGATTTCCGGATACGCTGCCTGGAACGCCTTATAGAGCTGCGGGAAAAAGACCGTCCCGGCCATAGGCGGAATCCCGATACGGAACCGGTTTTTCTGATTTCCCAGATCCTCCATCTGCCAGGAAAGCTCGTCGAACTGGCGGATCAGCTTCTGGGCCCGTTCCCGTAAGAAGCTTCCCTCCGCCGTCAGGACCAGGCGCCTCCCCTCATGGCGGAACAGGTTGATCTGAAACTCGCTTTCCAGATCCCGGATGGTTCCTGACACGGAAGGCTGGGAAATATGCAAAAATTCCGCGGCGCGGCTGACGCTCTGGAACTGACAGACTGCAAGGAACTGCTGTAATTTGGCGATGGTCATGGACTTTGCCTCCTTTTCCTGACACATTTTCGAATCTATAGGTTTTTCCTATAATAACTTATTATATATATATTTTACTTTTCTGTAAAGTCG
Organism: Laedolimicola sp.; assembly: GCF_051972735.1. Lineage (NCBI taxonomy): Bacteria > Bacillati > Bacillota > Clostridia > Lachnospirales > Lachnospiraceae > Laedolimicola > Laedolimicola sp. Next base: position 116,597 of record NZ_JBOKYU010000001.1, read on the forward strand.
CGCTATGATACGGATAGAAATTATTGTACCGCTAAAAATACAAAGTGGTCGCAATTATGGATATACCAATGATGCCGTTTATCAGAGAAAAGGAGAATTTATCATGGATTACGCTGCAGAATCACTGAAATTACACTATGAATGGAAAGGCAAGCTAGAGGTTACTCCCCGCGCTGCCGTAGACAGCAAGGAGGCTCTTTCTCTTGCTTATACACCGGGTGTCGCACAGCCCTGTCTGGAGATTCAGAAGGACGTCAATAAGAGCTACGAGCTGACCCGCCGCTGGAACACCGTAGCCGTAGTGACCGACGGTACCGCAGTCCTGGGTCTGGGCGATATCGGACCGGAGGCCGGTATGCCGGTTATGGAGGGTAAATGCGTCCTGTTCAAGGCCTTCGGTGACGTGGACGCCATTCCGCTCTGCGTGCGCAGCAAGGATGTGGACGATATCGTGAATACCGTCGCTCTGCTGGCAGGCTCCTTCGGCGGCGTAAACCTGGAGGACATCTCCGCTCCCCGCTGCTTCGAGATTGAGCAGAAGCTGAAAGAGCGCTGCGATATCCCGATTTTCCATGACGATCAGCATGGTACTGCTGTTATCACACTGGCAGGCCTGATGAACGCTCTGAAGCTGGTAGGCAAGAAGATCGAGGACGTAAAGATCGTTACCTCCGGCGCAGGCGCAGCCGGTATCGCTATCATCAAGCTGATGATGAGCATGGGTCTGAAAAATGTTATTATGACAGACCGTAAGGGCGCTATCTACGAGGGCCGTGAGGGGCTGAACCCCATCAAGGAAGAAATCGCAGCTGTCACCAACCGCAACATGGAGAAGGGTACCCTGGCTGAGGTGATCAAGGGCGCAGACGTATTCGTCGGCGTATCCGCACCGGGCGTTCTGACCAAGGAAATGGTTTCCACCATGGCGAAGGATGCTATCATCTTCGCATGCGCAAACCCGACTCCGGAGATTTTCCCGGACGAGGCAAAGGCTGCAGGCGCTGCTGTGGTATCCACAGGCCGCAGCGATTTCCCGAACCAGGTCAACAACGTACTGGCATTCCCGGGCATCTTCCGCGGCGCTCTGGATGTACGCGCATCCGATATCAACGACGAGATGAAGATTGCCGCTGCACGCGCCATCGCTTCTCTGGTATCTGATGAAGAGCTGAACGCAGACTATATTCTGCCGGCTGCTTTCGATTCCAGACTGAAGGATCGGGTGGCTGAGGCTGTAGCTGAGGCTGCAAGAAAGAGCGGCGTAGCTCGTATCTAATATTGGCAATTACATTCACTGGATATATAACTCATCAATGAAAATCCGCAGGAGATTCGGTGTTTTTCACCGGATGGCCTGCGGATTTTTCGTATTGTCCTGCTTTCTTCCATATTCTTTTGACTTCGGCTAGTTCTCCGGCCATGCGGAGCCTTCCTCCAGCCCCTGCGCCCTCAGCCAGTCGTCCTCTACGGACAGGCTGCTCTCCTGGCCGGTTTCATCCTCCAGGATGACCAGTACTTTAGCCTTTTCGTCGGCTGTACGTTCCTCGCAGCCGTATTCGCCGTCGAAGATTTGTTTGATTCTTTTCATGGTGACTCCTTTATCTGATCGTATAGCTATATTTTTGCTCCCAGTTTTTTACAACTTTATCTATGCGAACCCAGGTCTTTTCCGGAATCTCTTCATCCGGTCCGTAGTACAGCATCAGCTCCTGCCGATATTCCGCGTACTCACCCTCGTAATACATGGCCGGAGGCCAGGTACTTCCCTCAGCTGAAAAAAATGGCGCAGTTTCTCCGTCTGCTTCCAGCTCGCCGCTTTCCCGGTTCAGGGAATAGGATATCCCTGTATTCATCCGTCCCCAACTGGCGGAGATAGAAAATAATTTTGTGTTCTTCTCCAGGGTAATCGGCTCCACATACAAAAGTACCTGAGTGCCGTACCTGATGGAACCATCCTCCATCTCTACTTCCGTGGCCTTTCGCTCTACTTTTACGATATGATACCGATCCTCTCCCACTTCAAAGGGAATATCCACTGCTTCCGGGCCATTTTCCGCCGGAATGGGCACTTCAAAAAGCGGGCCCTCCGTTCCCAGTTCCGCTTTCAGGGAAACAGCCGGAATCCTCAGCTGATAGGGCCTGCCCTGCTGCGCGCTTACCTCCGCTGTGAAGCTGCCGCTGCCATCCAGGCCGTCGCGCAGCCAAAGTACATAATCCTCTTTTTCCCGTTCCTCCGGCAATATAGGATAATGCCCCAGACCGCAGATCTTCCAGAGTTCCTTCCCATAGCTCCAGGCGTTCAGCTGCAAGGTGTTCTCATCCTTCCAGTTGCCGTTCACTACCAGGGTACGGCCCTTATGGGTCACGGGCTTGCCGATGGCATCCAGACTGTCGTATTCCGTAAGCGCTGTCATCTGTAACGTTACGGTCTGATCAAACAGATGAAAAAGAAATTGCTCCTGAGGTTTATAGAAAGTGAAATCCCAGTCCAGAATCAGAAGCCCGTTCCGGAGATCCTGACAGCTGGAACCTGAACCACGCAAGTGGGTGCCATCCTCACTTTCCGCCCAGATATTCTCACGGACGGTATCAAACCAGTCGTCCTCCTCCGAGTGAACGACTGTCATTTTCACATAAAGAGATTGTTCCTGCCAGATGGCATACTCTACCGTAATTCTGCCGTATTCGGTCTCCACTTCCATGGGAAGCATCGTCCCTCTGTAAATCTCTTCTTCCGCGTCCCGGATCCCCGTCACCGGATTGAACCGAACCCGGATGACAGCCGCCGCACAGGCTCCCAAAATTCCCAGTGCTGCCAGAACCATCAATGCCAGCCGAAGCTTTCTGAGACTTCGCTGCTGCCTTTTTTTCACGGTTTCCACAGGCAGGTGCATGGCTTCGGCGATCTCCCGGCAAGTCAGGCCATCGTAATACCGCATCCGAATCATCCGGCTGTCCTGCTCCTTCAGCTGCGAGAGGGCCTGTTCCAGCGCCTCCCGGTTCAAGATGGCATTCTCGCCGCTGTCCGCCGCGGCCTCCTCCAGCATTTCCAGGGGGACTGCACTCTGCTTCCCGTTCTGGGTCGCCATCCGGATGGCCTTTCGCTTGGCAATCACATAGAGATATGCTTTGATCGTCCCCTTTTCCGTCCGGAACCGCTCCCGTTTTCCGTAAAAATCCGCAAAGGTCTCCTGTACGCACTCCCGGATATCCTCCGGATTCGTCAGATACAGGCGGCAGGCGCTCCACAGAAGTCCTATATATTGATCCATCAGAAGGCCCATACCTTCTTCCGGATTTTGATCCAGCAGGTGCAGAAGTTTTTTGTCGGTCATAGGGGTTCCTCCTCTCGCACGATATTTCCTTTTACTTATAGTTGCGGAAAATACGTGTTTTGGGGACATTGCGTCAGATTCCATGTTTCCGTTGTTTTCTTCAGTGTAACAGGTTCGCCCGGCACACGCAAGCTACTGATTACTTTGTTTTCCATTTTCCCCAGTTTTAAAAAAAGATGCCGACCGAAGCCGACATCTTTCCTGCGTGTTTTTATTTCTACTTAGTGTTTGTTCCCATGACGTTTCAGCCACTGCTCCGCACAGTGGGCCAGATAAGCGGCGCCACGGGGAAGAACCTCCTCGTTGAACTGCACTTTGGGATTGTGGGCCGAAGCCACGCCTCGTTCGTCCATAAATCCGGCGGATACATACATGAACGCCGATGGCACCTGCTCCGCGATGCAGGCAAAATCCTCGGAGGCGCTGGCTGCCACATCCGGCTGCTCCATGGTACCCGGAATCGCCAGCTCCCGCATGTAACCTACAAACTCTTCGGTAGTCTCTTTATCACAGATAAGCGGCGGCGCGCCATCGGTGATCTCCACCTCCGCTTCCGCACCGTAGACCTTCGCCGTGGCCTCGGCAACCTCCCGAACCCGTTTTACCAGCTGCTTCTGCGCTTCCTTTGTATCCGCGCGAAGTGTTCCATCAAGAACCGCCTCCTCGGGAATCACATTGAGAGCTGTTCCCGCATGGAAGCTACCTATGGTAATAACGCAGGACGCCTTCGGATCCATCTCCCGGGAAATAATTTCCTGCAGCGCCACTACGATATGCGCACCCACGCTGATGGGATCCACACAATTCTGGGGCATGGCTCCATGTCCCCCTTTTCCCCTGACACGAATATGCAGATCATTATTAGAAAACATCATGGTGGAATTCGCGTTATACATAAACATTCCAATGGGAAGCTGTCCCGGACCCACATGATAGGCCAGAGCCGCGTCCACCTTCGGGTTCTCCAGGATCCCATGCTCCAGCATATTGCGGCTGCCGGTCAGGGTCTCCTCACTGGGCTGGAACATCAGCTTGACGGTTCCTTTTAACTCATTTTCATGCTCCTTCAGCAGCTTCGCCGCGCCCAGAAGCATGGTAGCATGCATGTCGTGTCCGCAGCAATGGGCTGCGTTCGGATCCTTGGAGGCGAAGGGAAGTCCGCTCTCCTCCGGCATGGCAAGCGCGTCCATATCCGCTCTCAGAAGCAGTACCTTGCCGCCCTTTCCGATAAGTCCCGTCACGCCCTCGCCACAACGCTGTGGTTCGATTCCGTATTCTCTCAGTTTTTCTTCCACGTACGCTCTTGTCCTCGGAAGCGTCAGTCCGACCTCTGCATTTTCATGGAGATAACGACGGTTGGCTATCAGCTCGTCCTTCATCTCCAAAGCTCTGTCATAATAGCTCATAAGATACCTCCTGCTATCTTAGCATGCCGATTTTTAAAGTCTTAATGCACAATTATATACACTTATTTATGATGCGTCAATGCTTTAGCAAGCGGAATTGTTCTGCTTTATTTTACCTCTACCAGCTCAATCTTGAAATTCAGCTCCTTACCCGCCATCTCATGGTTGGCGTCGAAGGTGATGGTCTTCTCGTCTTTGGCGGTTACCTTCACCGGGAACGGCTGGCCAAACTGGTTGGTCAGGTATACGCCCTGGCCCACCTCCAGCTCCTCAGAGCCCGGAAGCTGGGCGATTTCCAGTGTGAAAATGGCGTCCGGATTCGGCATGCCGTAGGCTTCCTCGGGCATCAGGTGAATATCCACCACCTGGCCTACCTCCATGTCTGCCACCGCCGCGTCGAAGCCGCGGATCATCTGGCCTGCGCCACAGACGAACTCCAGAGGCTCGCCCCGGTCGTAGGAAGAATCGAACTGAGTGCCATCGTTGAAGGTTCCCTTGTAATGGGTTCTGCAGGTCTTGCCCACATTGCGTCCGGTAAGCTTCGGCTGGCCACAGCCGCCTCCGCAGGAGCTGCCGCAATCTCCGCCGCAGCCGCCTTCCTCATGATCGCCGCAGGAATGCCCCTCTTCGTGATCATGGTGGTCACAGGTTGCGCCTGCGCTTGTCAGTTTTCCCTTCAGATAAGCCTCTACAGCTGCGTCCGTGTCACCTTCCGCTCCGGAACAAAGCTCCACACCCGCTTCTGCAAGAGCTGCCTGGGCTCCTCCGCCGATGCCGCCGCAAATCAGTACGTCGATGCCCTGATCTGCCAGAAGTCCTGCCAGAGCGCCGTGTCCGGTTCCGTTGGAGCCAATCACTTCACTTTTTACGACCTGATTATTCTCTACTTCATATACCTTGAAAGACTCGGTCTTACCGAAATGCTGAAATACATTGCCATTGTCATAAGTTACTGCGATTTTCATGATAAAATCCTCCCGTTTTTGTTATATACGCAAGCTGTGTTCCTTCTCTGCCGCTCCCGTTTATCGGCTTTTCACACGCTGCGTTTCTATATAGTATAGCGCCCTTTTGTCTTTCCTTCAAGGCTCATACCTGACATAACAGATATGTTTTCTCACAAATGGACTGTTTTCTGCTTATTCCTCTGCCCGGACGGCCCAGCGCATTTTTGTGGAGCGGGCCCGGGGATTCCGCACACATTCCTCGGCTGATGGACGCACTACGTCTTTGGAATAGCTGCTGTAAATGCCGGAGCGATAACCCTCTTTCATGGCTGCCTTCACCAGCTTGTCCTCGCCGGAATGGAAGGTCAGAATGGCCGCGCGTCCGCCCGGCTTCAGAGCGCCCGGCAGCTTCTCCATGAACTCATAAAGCACCTCGAATTCCTGATTTACGTCGATACGAAGGGCCTGGAATACCCGCTGGCAAGTCTTTTTGACCGTTTCTTTTTTCTCCTTTTCCGGCAGGAAATCCAACGTTTTCTCGATAATCTCCCTCAGCTTTGTGGTAGTATCCACCCGATTTCCCCGGCGGATCTCATCAGTAATGGCCTTCGCCAGCTCCTCGCAGTAGGGCTCGTCGGAATTTTCATAGAGCATGCCTGCCAGCTCGTCCCGGTCAATGGTGTCCAGACGCTCCGCCGCGCTGATGCCCTTCTGCTGATTCAGGCGCAGATCCAGCGGGCCGTCCACCTTGAAGGAGAAGCCGCGCTTCGGATTGTCGATCTGCATGGAAGAAACTCCCAGATCTGCCAATACAAAATCGAAACCGCCCACTTCTTTCGCAATCTCATCAATGGTGCAGAAATTCTGCAGCTTAATGGTCAGAATATCCTCGCCGAAGCCCTGATCCTCCAGCCGCTTCTTCGTCTTGGCCGACTCCTCCGGATCCACGTCTGTGGCGTACATGTGACCCTGTCCCTTCAGGCACTGCATCATAGCCCTGGTATGGCCGCCATAACCCAGAGTAGCGTCAAAGCCAGTCTCACCCGGCTGGATTTTCAGGAAATCCAGGATTTCCTCTACCATAATGGAAATGTGCATGCCGGCAGGCGTGTTGCCCTTCCGAATCACGTGCTCCACCATATCCTGATATTTTTCAGGCTGATGCTCCTTGTATTTTTCTTCAAATTTTTTCGGATATTTGCCCTTGTAGCGCACGCGGCGCTTGTGGGGGATCTGGTGTTCTTCCATGGTTTTGTTCTCCTGACTTGTAATTTATATTGCTATATTTACACCTTTTCTGTGCATATAAAATATATTTTATTTTATATAATAAGAGACTACAAACTTTTGGTACTTATGCTAATTTATTATATGGATAAATTCTCTGTCCCATTATGCTCTTATAAAAATGACAATTTGACTATATTTCATTTTCCAATTTAGAACATAACTGCGACAGATAAGAAATCCGGGTCGTATCCTCCATAGAATGCCCGATCTGCCGCAATACTTCTTCTATCTCGGTGAGTGCCGCGCTCCGTCCTTCTTCGGATTCCGTCAGAATCTCCAGCTCCAGAAACTCCCCGAGCCCGGTCACCTGATCCACACAGGCCGTCAGCCGTCCCCGGTGAAAATAGTTCCGTACCTTTTCCACCGGAATCACTGGCGTAAAGCCAATCTGCTCCAGAATCGCCCGGACGGTCCCGCCATCGCCAACATTTGTCTCCATTTCCCTCCTGGTCATGGAGGCGTCATCCAGCTTCGGCCCCTTGAAATTCAACTGCGCCGTCTTCTCCCCGGTCTCCAGATCTTCCGTCTCCCGCACTCGCAGAGCCTCGTCCCGCTCTGCAAAATCGTGGTGCTTTGCGCGGAAGTACACGTCCGTCTCCCGCAGCAGCCTGCCGGGGCGGAAGCCCAACTCGGTCAGCTTCGCTGCCAGGGCCTGCCTGTCCCGGATTTTCAGTTTGATTTCTACTTCGATTGCCAATTTTTTATTTCCTTTTTCTAATATATATCTTTTATTACAACACTCATATCTTGCCTGGAAATACAGTTTTAAATGCGAAATTTCGCATATTATACACTATTATCCGCAATATATCAGAGTACCGAAAAATGAAATTGTGAATTCCACTCCCGTTTGTTCTGCGGCTTCTTTTTCGTACCAGGCGCGGGCTTCAGGGTCTTTTACTTGCAATAAAGTTCTATAATGTGACCATGAAAGTAAAGCGGCTGATTGTCTACACGCTGTGTCGACAATTTCAGGGAAAGTCTTATAAAATTTTAGGCAATGGTATAAATTACTTCTATCATATCCTTTTCCATATCGCTTGGTTAATTCTTTAGAATTTATTCGCAGTCTACCTCTCTGCAACATCTTTCCCCCGTGACCATTAAAGTCGGAGCATTTCACCGTTCCATTTTCTTCAAAAGCTCTATCGTCTTTTGATCTCTTTCCCCCATAAAAAATTCATCCAGAATCCGCCCAAATATCGGCTGCTCCGGTTCTGCCTGTTCAAACAGGGTCATACAGGATTTCAGCTTCATGTCGTCCGGCCAGCCGAATATCGCTGCCGCGTCCTGGCTTTCCAGTTCCAGCAATGCCTGGCATAATTTCAGCATATGCGCTCCGAGAACCGGGTCCTTTAAATAGGCTTTCGCCTCTTCCAGATTCGCGATAGCGTAAAACTGGGAAGTAGGGCTCATTCCCAAGCCTGCTATCTGTGGAAAAATATACCACATCCAGTGCGTCCGTTTATATCCGTCCTTTCCTTCTTCGTAATGCCGAATTTTCACCTATACCATAATTTTAGGCTCATCTATATTACACTTTTCTTTATATCTCCGCCGATAATAATCCGTCATCCTATATTCTATTGCGTCTCCCATCTGTTCCACAAAAGCAGGATTTTTAATTATCTCTCGCATTTCTTCCCGCAACATCAGATTTTCGTTGTCTTTTTTAAGCAAAAATCCCTTTCCTGACTTTAGCAGATAGTGTATCGGCATATTCCAAATCTTCTTTAAATGCTCCTGATCAGAAATCTGACAATACTCTTCGTAACTCATGCCAGAATCAATATCCTTCCAATTCGTACCCTTTGAAAAGAATTCCTTCCAGCTTATCAAAAGCTCTTCATTTGAAACTTCCATTCGAATATGTCCGTGATTATAAAATGCCATGAGTACCGGCATCTTATAAACCCTTGTCATATTCGTATTCTCTATCAGACTTATAAATTCTCTTCCGATTCCCTGATACAATCCTTTTTCATCGGGCTCCAGATCGTCTAACGTGCATAAAAATTCCAGATACCGTTTAAATGGATTATCCTTCGAATGTGAAATTGCCATCTGATAAATCTCATCATCCATATAGGTAATCAAATCCATTCTGGTTGGTCTTCTTTGGAGAAGGTCTCTGATTCTGAAATATTCTTTCTGAATCTGTTCTCGGATTCTAAGATTCTTTTTATCCATTTCCGAGAATAAGTCAATCAATTTCATATCGAAATCAATCAAACAATCATCTGGAACCTGTATTCTGTCAGCGCCACGATAATTCTTTTCACCTGTCTCATTTGCTCCTGCAAGTAAAAATCTGACGCGACCGGCTTTCTCATAATTGCCTATAAAATCAAGAACGTTCAGATATTCTTTCCCTTTACTTTTCCGCAGTCCTCTTCCCAGCTGCTGCAAAAAGACCGTCGGTGATTCTGTCGGGCGCAGGAACATTACCATATCCACGGAAGTGATGTCTACCCCCTCATTAAACATATCTACAGAGAAAATTACTTTAATTTCTCCATTTTTCAGTTTCTCCAATGCTTTCCCCCGATCCTCCGAATAGGTTCCATTCGCATTGCTGTATACTGCTACAGATGGAATGCCTCTCTTACTGAATTCCTCTGCCATTTCCTCCGCATGTGCTTTGGAACAGCAAAATCCCAGCGCCTGACTAGAACCGTACTTGCAGTAATATCTATAAATCAAATCATGTCTGTGAACATTTCCAATATAGGTCTCATTTAACTCCTTTTCATCGTATTTACCCCGGACAATGTGCAGAGCCGAATAATCCGTATCATCATAAATGCCATAATAATGAAACGGAACCAGCATTCCCTTATTAATTGCGTCTTTTAACGAAATTTCATAAGGTACATTGTAATCGCAAAGCTCATAAATATTTCTGCCATCCATTCTTTCCGGAGTCGCTGTCAGTCCCAGCAGAAATTGTGGTTTAAAATAATCTACAATTCTTCTGTACTGCTCATTAACCGCGTGATGAAATTCATCAATTACAATATAATCAAAATAATCTGCGGCAAAATACTGTTCGCTCAAATACTCTGCTTTTCCCAGGGTCGCCACTGAGGCAAAAATAACCGATTTATTTATGCACTTCTCTCTTTGATCAAAGAATCCATAATCATCTGAATTTCTAACGTTGCGGAAAGAAATCGCTGCCTGATTCAGAATTTCTTCTTTATGCGCAACAAATAAAACTCGCGCGTATTTTCGAGAATCAAACGCAGCCAGATATGTTTTTCCCACACCCGTTGCAGCCTGTACCAAAGCTCTTTTCGCGCCTTCTGCCCTTGTGTCCTCCAAAGCGCATAAAGCTTCTATCTGCGCTCCCCTCGGTTCATACAATATCCGAACCTTTGTGTCTGCATCGCTTGAAATATCATACCTGTCCAAATCTTTGAAAACTGCAGGTTTATGCCAGTTTTTTGAATATCGTTTTAATTCTTCCTCATCAATAATAATCGAATGATTTTCAAATAGTTCCTCAAACGTCCGAAAAAATTTTTCATAATTAAGCGTATCTTTTTTACTGCTGAATCGGTAATTCCACTCTATACCGGAGGTCAACGCACTCCTTGAAATGTTAGAAGAGCCGATGTATATCTCACTATTATCTGCATAATGAAAAATATATGACTTCGGATGAAAGGAGCGGTTCCTGTCATTATAAAAGCGTAAATCGACCTGATTTCCCAGCTTTCTTTTAATCAGATATAATGCGGACGGCTGCGTAATCCCCAGATAATTTCCTGTGAGGATTCTGATTTTGGCTCCACGCTCCAAGGCGCGTTCCAATTCTCTCAGTAACATTTTCACGCCTGATTCCATCAGGAAGGAGACTATGATATCTACGCTTTCCGCCTTCTTTAAACTATTTATCAGCTGATAATACAGCTGCATTCTTTTGTCACTATCGCCGGTCATTACATCCGTGTCACATTGCTCTAAATCAATTTTCAGATCTTCTGTAGAATTAAATTCAACCATTTTTCTTCACTTCTTCCCGGTCTTGCATCCCCGGTAATCCACTCTTTTACTATTTTCACTTCTGAAATATCTCTTACAAATTCTCTGAAGCCCGCTTCTGTAAAATCTGTAAAATAGCGCCCGTTCCGTTCTCCTTCATAATTTCCATATTTGAAAGAAGTATAGATATACCCCTTCTTTTTCAAAGCAGTCCGCATTTTTTCTATCACTGTTTTAAGCTCACTTTTAGGCAAATGAAGAATAGAGGAGCATGCCCAGATGCCATCATACTGATTCTCTATATTCAGTTCCTGGAACATCATCTGTTTCACCTCTATGCCAGAATATTCACTGGCAATCCTGCACAATTCTACTGAACCATCGATAGCGTCCACCCTGAATCCTCTGGACAGAAAATACTTCGTATCTCTTCCAGAACCGCAGCCATAATCAAGGATATATCCATTCGATGGCAGTAATGATAAAAATTTGTCCTGCATTTCGGTGAATTCTACGGACCTTGTATCTTTTGCAAATTTTTCGGCATTTTTGTTATAGTATTCCAGAGTTTGATTCTTTTCCATTTTTATATTGCTTACAATCATGGTATTTCTCCACTTTTAAAGTATGTTGAACGTTATTTTCATTATATCTCATTTCTATATAAGGGGCAAAAGGATCTTACACTTTGCAAAAAGACTAGGGCTCCATAAATATGAATACTCTCTATGAAATTCCAATTTTTCACTATCGAATTACTATCATAGTTTTCTCCCCAGTCGCTCAAACGCCCCAAACAATTCCTTTAAGGACTCTGATTTCGACCAGTCTATTGTGGCAACAAATGCAGCAAAGGATCGCATGGCCTGCTTGGGGTTTCTTACACTGAAGAAGGTTCCTACCGTAGCCTTATTGGCCTTATTCATTTGGTTTAAATCCGGCACAAGCTTGGCCTTTAAGGAATTGATAAACAGGATTACTTCCTGGATTAATTCTTTTTCTTCCGGAATATCTTTAAGCGCATCTATTATTACATCTTCCAATGCTCCCTTTTTATCTGCAGGTACAATTAAAAGATATGTATCTATCGTTTTCGGCTGTTCAAAAGAATCTTTTATATTATTGCTATTCCATTCTCCAGCTTTGAATGTGACATTCTCAAAAGAATTATTTATAGTTCTTCCTATTTTGGAAATAGAATCCGCATCCCTATCCGTTACAACCATGATAGAAGAAATATCGCTCTCTACAAGCATGTTATTTATACGATGTATTTCTACAAAATGCGTAAATCTCCCATTGCCTCCTACTCCACATAAAACGAGTTGATTCTCATCTTTAGAAAGACTTTCTATATGATCATGGGCATCCATTGGGCTAATCCCAAGCCGATTATCTTTCTCATGTTTCCATCCATACACATTTTGCAGGTAGTAACTAATCAGCTGAACATCTGATACGCCTTCAACAAGCATTAATTCTGTCATCATAGGCGTACCTCGAATTCAAATGCTTTTCGATTATCATATACATATTTACCCGTAACATTTCTGGCAACTACATTACTTCCCTTTCCATCCTTTGCGTCTATTTTCTTTAGCGTGATGACCTTAATCGGATCATTCTCTTGCATTTCATCATCATATTTTCCATAAGCCAATATCGCGTCAATTGCTTCCATACTATGAGTTGCAATAAATAACTGAACATTAAGCTTTTTAGCCAGCTCAAAAACAACTGGAAACAGCTCGTCATAATACTTCTTATGCAATCCTGTCTCAATCTCATCAATCAGAAGTATCGAATCTGTTGCGTCAAACAATTTATTCAAAATATACAATATTTTCCTGATGCCATCACCATAAACAGAAAATGGCATATTAACTCCATCTGCTGTAATGACTGATTCAAGAAAAGCCCCGTCATCCGTTTTTGTATAGCAAATATCCACGATCGATTCATCAAACTGTTTTAAAATGCTAATAGCCAGTTTTTTATATTCCGCATTATCAACGATATTTTTCAAAAGATCATACCTTAAATGTCCAAAGGAAGAAATATATTGAACCTCCTTCTTAGCCACTGGCCCAGGGATTGTACCATCCAGTGAGGTAAGTCGAATTCCTCTTTCTACTGTTTTCTTACTATTTTTGCTGATCATGCTTCCTTCAAATATCTTTGCTGTTTCCGGCAGAAATGAGGATGCTTTCACCATTTTTTGCCGCGCAGACACGAGCGACATCTGAAGTGCATCATCTCCGGATACCTTCTTTTCATGACCCTTTATTTCAAATTCAATGGCATCTTTATTACTTTCAGCATAAATATCCAAGTCGAGCAACTCATCCTTCTGATTCACATTGAACATATTGATAAAAGATACATAAAAGCTCGTATCATTCGGATTCAATACCGTTCTCTGCTTTATGATATTTTTAACCGAACTCATCTGAGCGTTGGTGAACAGCAATTGAATTGCCTCTAAAAACGTGGTTTTTCCACAGTTGTTGTCACCTACAATAAGATTGACTCTGGAAAAATCAGAAACAACTAATTTTCGGATTCCTCTGAATTGATAAATCTCGATTAGTTTAATGTCAGCCATCCTTACTCCTCCTCTTCCCTACTCTCAAAACTTATGACAAGCCTTGTATGCGTCGCCATCGCAATTTTCTGCAATGTCTCTATCCTTGGAACCACCTTACCATTCTGAATCTTGCTGATATTTGACTGCGACATCTTGGTAATGCGGCACAAATCCTCCTGCGTAAAATCATTTTCATCCATGACTCTTTTTATTTCGTCTGATACGCTATTGAGTACTTCACGTAATTCATCCTTTTCCGGACGTGCATCTTCCGTTTGCATAATCGGTTTCTTTAAATTATTTATCTGTTCAAAAATTAAATCCATATCATGAGCTGCCATAAGCAAAACCTCCGTTTATGTTAAGTATGACATTTTTTATCCTATATATTCCATATTATGTCACAGGAAACATATTTAATACTCTTTTTCTTTTATGTTATTTATAACATATTTTTTCTATTTTTACAAGATTATTGTTATCTATAACATATACAGATTATAAATCATAACTTTCCACTTTTTATAACCAGACATCTATTTTAATATTCATTTATAAAAACAAAAAAACAGTTGGCTGCACCCCTCACTGATACAACCAACTGTCATTATTTTCTTTACACTATTCTTTTACAGAATCTCTATCCTAGTACAGCTTCGCTCCCGCCGGAATATGATTATCCACCATCAGCAGATGCAGTTCTTCGTTCTCAGAATTCTTCAGATTATTCACTGCTGAAATCAGCATACCGCAGGACTCGATGCCCATCATCTTACGTGGCGGCAGGTTGGTGATCGCAATCAGAGTCTTGCCAACCAGCTCTTCCGGCTCATAGTAAGCGTGGATTCCGCTGAGGATTGTACGGTCTGTACCTGTTCCGTCATCCAGTGTGAACTGAAGAAGCTTCTTGCTCTTCGGTACTGCAATACACTCTTTTACCTTAACGGCACGGAAATCAGACTTGCTGAAGGTGTCGAAGTCTACCTGCTCCTCGAACAGCGGCTCTACCTTTACGTTAGAGAAGTCGATCTTCTCGTTCGGAGTGAAGAAGCCATTGTTGTCGCCAGCGGGCGCTGCTTCTGAAGTCTCACCGTCTGCGGACTTGGATGCGGCTCCGCCCAGGGTCTTCATTGTCGGGAACAGCAGCACGTCGCGGATAGCTGCGGAGTCTGTCAGCAGCATACACATACGGTCGATACCGAAACCGATTCCGCCTGTGGGCGGCATACCGATCTCCAGGGCGTTCAGAAAGTCCTCGTCGGTGGTGTTCGCTTCGTCGTCGCCCTGTGCCAGCAGCTCTTCCTGAGCCTTAAAACGCTCGCGCTGGTCGATGGGGTCATTCAGCTCGGAGTAAGCGTTGGCCATCTCCCAGCCGTTCATGAAGAACTCAAAACGTTCTACATACTCCGGATTCTCCGGCTTCTTCTTGGTCAGCGGAGAGATCTCAATCGGATGATCCATGACAAAGGTCGGCTGAAGCAGATGCTCCTCTACGAACTCCTCGAAGAACAGATTCAGGATATCGCCCTTCTTATGGCGCTCCTCGAACTCTACGTTGTGCTCCTTCGCTGCGGCGCGGGCCTCCTCCAGCGTATGAATCTCGTTCCAGTCTACGCCGGAATATTTCTTGACAGCATCTACCATGGTAATCCGCTCAAAGGGCTTGCCCAGATCCATCTCAATGCCATTGTATACAATCTTTGTGGTTCCCAGCACGTCCTGAGCCACGGTACGGTACAGGTTCTCAGTCAGATCCATCATGCCATGATAATCTGTATATGCCTGATAGAGCTCCATCAAAGTGAACTCCGGATTGTGACGGGTATCGCAACCCTCATTACGGAATACACGGCCAATCTCGTATACACGCTCCAGACCACCCACGATCAGACGCTTCAGGTACAGCTCCAGGGAAATACGAAGCTTGAAGTCCTCGTCCAGCGCGTTGGAATGTGTGATAAAGGGACGCGCTGCAGCGCCGCCTGCATTGGCTACCAGAAGGGGAGTCTCCACCTCCATGAAGCCCTGACCGTCCAGATAGCGGCGGATACTGCTGATAATCTTAGAACGCTTGATAAAGGTATCCTTCACGTCGCTGTTCATGATCAGGTCGGTGTAACGCTGACGATAACGCACGTCGGTATTGGTCAGTCCATGGAACTTCTCCGGAAGAATCTGCAGACTCTTGCTGAGCAGTGTCACATCATTTACATGGATGGAGATCTCGCCGGTCTTAGTGCGGAATACTTCGCCGGTGATGCCAACGATATCACCGATATCATATTTCTTGAAATCCTTATACTCTTCCTCGCCCACGTTATCTCTGGCCACGTAGCACTGGATATTGCCCTTCAGATCCTGCACGTTGCAGAAGGAAGCCTTACCCATGACACGCTTGGACATCATACGTCCGGCGATGGTTACGGTCTTGCCCTCCAGAGCTTCAAAGTCATCCTTGATCTCCTGGCTGTGATGTGTCACGTCAAATTTTGTAATCTGGAACGGATCCTTTCCGCGCTCCTGCAGGTCTGCCAGCTTCTCACGGCGTACCTTTAAGAGCTGATTGATATCCTGCTCCTGTCCGTTCTGATTCTTCTGTTCTCCCATTCCTGTACTCCTCTCGTATGCCGATTACTTGGATCTCTGGATCTCAAGTACCTTGTATTCAATCTCTCCTGCCTGTGTCTCAACCTTGATGGTATCGCCTACGCGTGCGCCAATCAGAGCCTTTCCTACCGGAGACTCATTGGAAATCTTACCGTTCAGGCTGTTTGCCTCAGAGGAACCTACCAGCTTGAACTCCTCTTCCTCGTCGTATTCCACATCCAGAACCTTTACCACGCAGCCTACGCTGATCTTGTCCAGATCCACCTCGTCCTCTACGACGACTTCTGCGTTCTTCAGGATCTTCTCGATCTGCTCGATTCTGGCCTCGATGTCACGCTGCTCGTCCTTGGCTGCGTCGTACTCGGCGTTCTCGGACAGGTCGCCCTGCTCTCTTGCCTCTTTGATCTTCTGTGCGATCTCTTTTCTCTGCACTACCTTCAGATCCTGGAGCTCGTCCTCCAGCTTTTTCAGTCCCTCATAAGTCAGCAAATTTTTCTTCTCGCTCATTTTTTACATCCTTCCTGGTTCTTATCTATTCCATTATATCTTTTTCTGTCGCATTTATTCCTGTCGATGCTCTGGAAAATGGGACAAACGGCACTGACCCACCTTCAGAATATCCACGATATTATACACTCAAAGGCGCTGATTGTCAATCGCTTTCCGTGGCTGCTTATGGCTTTTTCCTTGCAACTTTTCCCTTACATTTCCTGTAAAAGCTCTTCCATTTCCTGAAGACTCTCTACGCTGTTAATCTTTCCCCTGAGCTTTGCGGAACCGGGCAGTCCTGTAGTGTACCAGGAAATGTGTTTCCGCATCTCCCGGATGCCCGTGTAATCGCCCTTGCATGCTACCTGCATCCGCGCGTGGCGGAACATCATGGCTTTGATCTCTTCCCCGGATGGTTTGTCCAGGAGCTTTCCGGTCTCCAGATACTCTGCCACCCGATGAAACAGCCAGGGATTGCCTCTGGCAGCCCGGCCAATCATGACGCCGTCGCAGCCGGTGCTATCAAGCAGTGCCTTTGCCTTCTCCGGGCTGTCCACATCCCCATTTCCGATAACGGGAATGGATACGGCCTCTTTCACCTGCCGGATAATCTCCCAGTCCGCCGTTCCCGAGTAGAATTGCTCCCGGGTGCGGCCATGGACCGCCACCGCCGCCGCGCCGCTGGCCTCGGCGATCTTCGCAATCTCCACCGCATTCACATGATCGTCGTCGAAACCCTTCCGGAATTTCACGGTCAGGGGCTTTTTGATCGCCCGGGACACCTTCGTGATAATCTCCTCGATAAGCTTCGGGTTTTTCATCAGAGCCGATCCCTCTCCGTTACCCACGATTTTCGGCACCGGACAGCCCATATTGATGTCCAGAATGTCGAAGGGCTTGTCCTCAATCTGCGCGGCAATCTCCGCCATCAGGTCCGGCTCGGAGCCGAAAAGCTGTAAGGACACCGGATGCTCCCGGTCATTGATTTCCATCAGCCTCTCGGTGTTGCGATTGTGATAGGCGATAGCCTTGGCGCTGACCATTTCCATGCACACCAGTCCCGCGCCCTGTTCCCGGCATAACAGACGAAAAGGCAGGTCACTTACCCCTGCCATCGGCGCCAGTATCACCGGATTCGGAAGCTCCACGCTTCCTATCTTTAGCTTTCCCATGAAAAAATTTCCTTTTTATAAAATAAAATCCTGCCCGACAGGCTTCTGTCTTACGCCCGGCGCTTTTTCTCATGCCTGCGCTTATTTTTGCGGGTATAGGCCGCCTCCTGCTTCCGAAGCTTCCAGAAAAATACGCCGCTGACCGCCAGACAAATGATAATAGCGCCTATCCACAGCACATACACTACCTTCATAAACGACAGTCCCGTCACAAAACTCTCGCCTGCAAATTCACCCAGATACCAGTGCCAGTCCGCCGCAATCAGTGCCAGCAGCACACCAATATACAGGAAGGTCTGGGCACGCTTCTCACTTTTACTCATCCTGCTTTTTCACCTCAGTGGGCACAGCCGCTTTCTTTTTGCTTAAGACAAAGAAAAAGACCGCTCCAAACACAAACATAAATATGGCAATAAACTGGGACGTGGACAGTACGCCCACGCTTCCCCTCTCCAGATCTCCCCGGAAATACTCCAGCACAAAACGACCGGCGCTGTAAAGCATAAAGAAAAGTCCCGTCACCTGCCCGTCATGTTTTTTCCATTTTTTTACAAAGTAAAGTAAAATGAAAAAATGAAGGAAATCCAGTCCGCTAGAAATAATCTGGGTCGGGATCAACGGCACACCGTTGGGGGCGTAAGCGGAATTGTGGAAGGTAATCGCGAACGCGCTGTCCGTCTCCTGCCCGTAGCAGCAGCCTGCCAGCAGGCATCCGATGCGGCCAAATCCCTGGGCCAGTGCCACGGAAGGCAGCGCCAGATCCAGATACGACAGCAGATTCATTTTCCAGATATGGCAGTAAAGCACGATGCCGATAAAGCCGCCGATGAGCGCGCCGTAAATCACAAAGCCCTCCAGCAAATCCCGGTATAAAAGGCTCGGATCCGCGAAAATCTGAGGTAAAATCGTAATATAATACAAAATCTTACCGCCCAGAATTCCGCCGATGACCGCCCAGATGGTCATGCCGAAGACCCTCTCATCGTTAAGGCCTATTTTCCGTGCCCGGTATTCCGCCAGGCAGTAGGCTGAGAAAATACCGATGGCAATCATCAGGCCGTAGCCATACACCGTAAACGGTCCGATTTTCAAAAGTTCATTATGCATGTTCTGTCTCCTCATTTAAAAAGAATACGCGGTAAAACATTTCCAGAGAAGCCAGAAGCTCTTCCTTGTCTCTCCGCAGTTCCTTGATTTGCAGGCTGCTTCCGATCTCATCGAAGAAGAAATCGTCCTCATGGCTGGATACCCGGAAGACCAGCGTGCCGTCCGGAGCGAATTCCAGAAGCAGGATGCCACCTACCTGGTTTACAAAGAGCACGCACATGATTTTCAGCTCGTCCTTGATGGGCGCAGGCAACGCTGCAAACTGCTCGTTAAAAAAGTATTTTTCCTCGTAGGAATTGGCTCCGCAGAGGACTGTATTTTCCTGTTCCATATTTTCTCCCATTTTATACATACCCATACACGCCGCGCACTGATACCTCACCGGCATAAATCTCATCCACCCGGCCGTTCTCCCGGCGCACCAGAAGTTCGCCCTGGCTGTTTATGCCCAGAGCCAGTCCCGTATATTCATTGCCCGGTTCCAGCACCCGCACTTCCCGGTTCCGGTTGACCAGCAGCCGGTTATATTCGTCAATCAGAAGGCTCAGATCCTCCGTCCGCTCAAAAAGCGCGTAATATTTTTCAAAATATTTCATACAAAGGGCGATCAGCTCCGCACGCCGAAAATTATGGCCTGCTGCCAGTCTCAGAGACGTCGCCTGATCCAGTTCTTTTGGAAATTTCTGGGTGTTCACATTGATGCCCGTACCGATGACTACATAATGGATGCAGTCCATCTCCGTACTCATTTCCGTCAGGGTTCCGGAGACCTTTTTGCCTTTCAGCACCACATCGTTGGGCCATTTAATCCCGGCTGATTCGCCGCCCATCAGCTCATTGATGGCATCTGCCACCGCCATACCCATGACCAGCGTCAGCATGGACGCATGCTCCGGATGGATATCCGGTCGCAGTAAAAGGCTCATATAGATGGCCTCTCCCGGCGGGGAATCCCAGGCACGTCCCCGGCGCCCCCGACCCTTCGTCTGCTGATCTGAGCAGACCAATGTCCCGTCGGGCGCATTCTGCTCTGCCAGCAGCTTCGCCTGAATATTCGTGGAATCCGTATCTGCGAAGCAAACCAGGCTCTTCCCCATCTTCTCCGTATGGAGATAACTGCGAATCTCCGCCTCGGTCATGGCGTCCGGCGACGTCAGAAGACAGTACCCCCGATTCGGCACACTGTCAATCTCATAGCCCTCTTCTTTTAATTTGCTGACTGCCTTCCAGATGGCAGTCCGGGACACGGAAAACCGGTCGCACAACTCCTGCCCGGATACATAGCCGCCTCTCTCCCGAAGTGCAGCCAAAACCTCGTCCTTTATCATAAAAACCACATCCAGATGATATTGAATATCAGTGCCACGGCCATCAGCCCCGCGAAAATCGAGCAGATGTAGCCGGTCACCTTTTTATTTTTTGCCAGTTCCATAATGCCCGTCACCGCCGACATAACTGCTCCCAACAGAAAGGCGAGGGGAATCAGCATTCCCCCCTTACTGCCAAATAAAATCAGGATAGCCAGAATCAGCACCGCGCAGGCCAGGACCATGGAAATCATTTTCCAGTAATAATAAGGATCCCTGCTCACATGGCTTGCTTTTTTCATGCTTAAGCCCCCAGTGTAGCTGCCATAACCGCCTTGATGGTGTGCATACGGTTTTCCGCCTCGTCAAAGACTACGGACTGGGCGGACTCGAATACCTCGTCGGTACACTCCATCTCGGTGATGCCGAATTTTTCCTGAATCTGCTTGCCAATCTTTGTCTTCAAATCGTGGAACGCCGGCAGGCAATGAGTGAAGATAGCCTGGGCTCCCGCATTGTCCATGACCTTTTTATTGACCTGATAGGGCATCAGCTCGCGGATGCGGCTCTCCCATACCTCGTCGGGCTCTCCCATGGATACCCATACATCGGTATAAATGACGTCGGCGCCCTTTGTACCGCTCATAACGTCCTCGGTCAGGGTAATGGTCGCTCCGGTCTCTTTTGCCACGCCTTCACAGTAAGCTACAAGCTCCGCATTCGGGAAATAATTCTTCGGCGCGCAGGCGGTAAAGTGCATACCCATCTTTGCACAGGCGATCATCAGGGAATTGCCCATATTGTAGCGGGCATCTCCCATATATACCAGCTTTACGCCCTTCAGATGGCCCAGATGCTCCTTGACTGTCAACAGGGTTGCCAGCATCTGTGTGGGATGATATTCGTTGGTCAGGCCGTTCCATACCGGTACGTCAGAGTATTTCGCCAGCTCCTCTACGATCTCCTGTCCGAAACCGCGGTACTCGATGCCGTCAAACATGCGGCTTAAGACCCGCGCGGTATCCGCGATGCTTTCTTTCTTGCCAATCTGAGAACCTGACGGATCCAGATAGGTGGTTCCCATGCCCATATCGTGAGCCGCCACTTCAAAGGCACAGCGGGTACGGGTGCTGGTCTTCTCGAAAATCAGCGCCACGTTTTTGCCGCGCATATCGCGCTCTACAATACCGGCCTTCTTGCGGGTCTTCAGGCTGGCCGCCAAATCCACCAGATACTCAATCTCCTCCGGAGTAAAATCCTTCAATGTCAGAAAATCGCGTCCCTTTAAATCCATTTCTTTTGTCCTCCACCAACGTCTGAATTCATACTTATTTTACTGTTCACATTCACTATTCCGAGAGGTTCCTGTGAACAAAGTGAACAGTAACAATCAGGCTGCTGGCCCAAAATATTCGGACCGCAGCCTTTTATTCTTCGTAAAAATCAGTTTTCCTTTGCTACCTCTGCCACAGCCTTCACCATACCGGCCAGTCCCTGAATATCGGACGGGATGATAATCTTGGTAGCCTGGCCGTCTGCCGCCTTGGCAAATGCCTCCAGGCTCTTCAGCTGCAGTACCGCGCTGTCTGCAGATGCCTCTTTGAGCATCTTCAGGCCGTCCGCGTTCGCCTGCTGTACTTTCAGGATAGCCTGCGCCTGACCTTCCGCCTCACGGATGGTCGCTTCCTTCTTCGCCTCTGCCCGAAGGATGGCTGCCTGCTTCTCTGCCTCTGCATCCAGGATCGCGGATTCCTTCTGTCCTTCCGCTACCAGAATCGTAGACTTTTTCTCACCTTCAGCGCGAAGGATCGCCTCACGGCGCTCTCGCTCTGCCTTCATCTGCTTCTCCATAGCGTCCTGGATAGCAGCCGGCGGGATGATGTTCTTAAGCTCTACTCTGTTTACCTTGATGCCCCAGGGGTCTGTGGCGATGTCCAGAGACGCGCGCATCTTGGTATTGATAACCTCGCGGGACGTCAGAGTCTGATCCAGCTCCAGGTCTCCGATGATATTACGAAGGGTAGTCGCTGTCAGATTTTCGATAGCCATAATCGGATTCTCCACGCCGTAGGCGAACAGCTTCGGATCGGTAATCTGGAAAAATACAACTGTATCGATTCGCATGGTTACGTTATCCTTGGTGATAACAGGCTGGGGAGCAAAGTCTACTACCTGCTCCTTTAAGGTCACGCGCTTCGCCACACGGTCAATGAACGGCGCCTTGAAATGAATTCCCACACCCCAGGTTCCCATGTACGCGCCCAGACGTTCGATAACCAGCGCCTGCGCCTGGGGAACAATCTTGATGCAGGAAGCAATAATCATCAGAATAAATAATACAAGTACCAGTACTAAAATAGTTCCTACAAAATTTGGCATAATCAGCCCTCCTTCTTCTTTCTCACAATCAGCTTCACGCCCTCTACGGCTATGATTTCCACAGGGACATCCCCGGAAATGACTTCGGAATCATTTTCTGTCCGCGCCGTCCAGGTCAGGCCATTTACAAGAACCTCTCCACGCCCTTCCAGATTGTGAATTTCAGCTGTTACCACAGCGGTTTTTCCAATCAGGCTGTCCACATTGGTCTTCTCCTGTTTCTGGCTGTTGAAAAACCGGAGCGCCCAGGGTCTGGTTCCGAACAGCAGCACCAGAGACACCACGCAGAACACTGCCCACTGGATCACAGGCGGGACGTCCAGCATTGCGAGAACAAACGCTGCCAGCGCCCCTCCGGCAAACCAGATGGTGGTCAGGCCCAGCGTAATAATCTCAATCACAACCAGTACAATCAGTAATATCAGCCAATACATGGCATCCATCGCTTCGCACTCCCCTTTCTGTTGCGATTTGTAACCCCGAAAACTGCTTTCCTGCGGGGTTTACCTATTGCTTATCATACTATAGTTTCCCCTTTTGCACAAGAAAAATTATTATTAAGAATTCTGAAAGGGGCCGCCGCGTTTCCCGCGGCAGCCCCTGCCTGATTTTTCTTATCCTTTAGTAGAATACGTGATTTCCGATCACAATATGATCGCCGCTGACCGGAGAAGCCGCGTTCTTGAAATGCGTAAAGCTTCCCACCGTGGTGTAACCGTTGATAGCTTCCTGCGCCGCCTGACGACAGCTGGCCTTCGGATTGCTTAAGTATCTTCCTATGCTTCCGTTGCTGACCACGCCAAACTGACCCGGCGCGTAAATAGCTGCCAGAATACTGCTGTAGCGGCCGCTGCGCACACGGTTCATGACCACCGCGCCTACGGCTACCTGGCCTTCATAGGGCTGATTGCCGGCCTCCGCCTGAATCAGGGCTGCCAGAAGGGTAACCTCGTCGCCATTGGCCTGCATGGCAGTGAGCTGCTGCTTCAGCTTCTCCCGCTTCTCCTCAGCCTCTTTCTTCTCGATCTCTTCCATGGTCATGGCTTCGCCCAACTCATAATTCACATCCACAAACTCTGCGGAAACGAAACCTGTCTTATCCTCCGCGTACTGCACCTGTACCCATTCGTCCTGCTGCTCGATAACCGTAAGCTTCGCGCCCTCTTCCACGTTTTTCAGAATCTTCGCTTCCGTGCTTGCCTCGGAACGAATCCGAAGTCCGCCGGTCAGGGAAGTCGCTGTCAGTGTGGCAGCCTCCTGGGATGCCTCGTAGGCATCCTGGCCGAAATGCAGGTATTCATTGCTCACATAGCCTTCCACGTTACCGGACTTCACTTTTGTCCAGCCGTCCTCTGTCTGCTCGATGATCATGCCGCCGTCACCCTTAAACATCCGGCCAATGGCCTTGGAATCCGCATTTGGCTCCTGACGGACCGTCACATAATCCTCTACATTGGCGAGAACCTTTTCTCCCCACTCATCCTCTATCTGCAGTGCTTCAAAATCTTCGCTTGTCAGATCCGCCATAACGGACTCGATACCTGCTGATGTCTCAACCTCCAGGTTATCAAAGCCGCAGCCCAGAACCCAGACGAAAACTAATGCCAAAAACAGAGGTATCTTTTTGCTGATTGCGTTCATAAAAACCTCCTGTAAGTCTTAATTGCAATGATGCGAGCTGTTGATATTTAACATTTTTATGTCACATATTACAATTATTATTACAAATGTTACATTTCTGTTACGAGAGGTATTGTAGCAGAGCAAACCGTATTTGTCAATAATTTAGCCAATTCTAACTGAAAACCGACTATGATTCCCCTCATCCAAAAGAATGAAATTGCGTGCAGTCATTCAAGTGTCACCCATTTTTCCGAATTAGCATATGTTATATTGTTTTGTATAGGAATATACGACGGTGAAGGCGAAGCTTTTGAAATAGGACGGACGAAGGTTCGGGCAGCCGGGGCGGCAAAAATTTTCCAGACTCATCCCAAACTAGGGATTCGCTTAGGAAAGTTTTTGCCGCCCCGGCTGCCCGAACCTTCTGGTTTTCTATTTATCGTCTCTGACGATAGGCTTCGTACATAAGGATGGCCGACGCCACACCTGCGTTCAGGGACTCCAGCTGGCCCTCCATGGGGATTCGAATCAGGGCGTCTGCCTGTTCGGTCAATTCATCCGTCAGGCCGTTTCCTTCATTTCCGATGAGGAAGGCGGTACCGCTCTGGTAGTTCTCCTGGTCGTAGAAGTTCGCACCCTTCAGGTGCGCTGCGTAGGAGCAGATCCCGTGCTTTTTCAATACTTTCACTGTCTGGCACAGATCTTCTGTATACAAGGTCGGAACCCGATATACGGAACCCATCGTAGACCGGATCGTCTTCGGATTATACAGATCCACGCAGCCCTTGCTTAAGATCACGCCGGTCACGCCCGCGCCCTCTGCCGTCCTGAGAATTGTTCCCAGATTGCCGGGATCCTGCAGGTTCTCAAGGAGCAGTAACAACGGCTTTTCCGCCTTCAAAAATGCATCAAGCGAGCTTTCCTGCTGCCGCACGATACAGAGCACGCCCTGGGGCGTCTGGGTATCGCTGACGGTCTTGAATACATGGTCGTCCAGAATCTCATAATCCAGCTTTTCCGCCTGAATCCGTCTGGTAAGCGCTTCTCTATGCTTTTCATAGAAGCTTTCTGAAAAATAGGCTTTCTCAAGCCGCTCCCTTGGAGCCTCCCGGAACATTTTCGGGCCCTCTACAAGGAATACACCCCGCTCGTCCCGGAGTTTTCTTTTTTTATTCAACTGAACCAGCAGTTTTACCTGCTGGTTCGCCGTACTTGTTATCATATAGTTAATATCTCCTAACAGTGCTTGGACAGGTCTTTTGCCACCTGATACTGGTACGGATCGATGCCCTTTACCATGGCAAGCGCCTCGTCGATATCGAAATCCTGGAAACGTCCGTGCTGGTACCCTACTACGCGGTTGGTCTTGCCCTCGCAGAGCAGGTCTGCTGCCATGGCTCCCATCATGGATGCGTAAACACGATCTTTGCAGGTGGGGCTTCCGCCTCGCTGCATGTGACCCAGAATGGTGGCTCTGGTCTCGATGCCGGTGGCCGCTTCAATGCGGCGGGCCATACTGGTGGAATGTCCGACGCCCTCGGCATTTACAATGATGTGATGCTTTTTGCCGCGCTTCCGGTTGGCGATAATGTTGTTGATGATCTTCTGCTCGTCGTAGTCGTAATTCTCCGGAAGCAGAATATCCTCAGCGCCGTTGGCGATGCCGCACCACAGGGCGATATAGCCTGCGTTACGTCCCATAACCTCGATGATGCTGCAGCGCTCATGGGATGTAGAGGTATCACGTACCTTATCAATGGCTTCCATGGCTGTATTCACTGCTGTATCGAAGCCGATGGTGTACTCGGTACAGGAGATATCCAGGTCGATGGTGCCCGGTACGCCGATGGTATTGATGCCTAAGGCCGCCAGCTTCTGGGCTCCACGGAAGGAACCGTCTCCGCCGATGACTACGATGCCGTCGATGCCGTGCTTCCGGCAGATCTCCGCGCCGCGCTTCTGGCCTTCCTCGGTCATGAATTCCTTACAGCGGGAAGTGAACAGCATTGTACCGCCGCGCTCAATGGTGTTGGATACATCATTTGCGGACATATCTATAATCTCTTCGTCCAGAAGTCCGGTATAGCCTTTGAGAATTCCTTTTACCTGTTTGCCGTTTACCAGTGCTTTACGTACTACAGCGCGGACTGCCGCGTTCATACCCGGCGCATCGCCGCCGCTTGTCAGTACTCCGATGGTTTTAATCTCTTTTGCCATAATGATTCCTCCTCGCGTCCGTCCGGGTTCTCATCTCCTGGACTGTTACTGCCAATCATTTTATAACATCCTTGAATGTGATTTTACTTCATCCGCCTTATATTTTCAATACGTTTCTCTACAACTTTTACATTTCCTTTACCGAAACTTTTTTCCAATTTTCCAATCAACTCCGGATCTGCGTTTACATTTCGTCCTGCAGGAAGACGCTTCACGCTCTTCTCTTCCGCCGCGTAAAGCACCACCGGATCTTTTCCGTCGCTGTCGGCAAGCATCGTCAGCAGCTCCTGCTCCCGTTCCAGACAGGACGCCTGATTTGGGAACTGAATCCACAGCTCTTTTCTGCCTGCGTCAAAAGGAATGATCCGGTCGCAGATAAGCTTACCCGCCCGGTCGTCGCCCACGTCCGCATGGCCGCTGATGAAGATCTTCGCATCCTCCTGCAGTACCTCGCCGCTTCGCTCATACACATTCGGAAATACGACTACTTCCACCGTACCCAGCAGATCCTCGATCTGCAGGAAGGCCATGACCTTATTGTTCTTGGTGTATTTGATGGTTTTGCCGGTAATCATGCCGCCGATGACGACGGATTCCCCGTCATGCACCTTCGCAGCTCCGCTCTCCTCATCCAGGGCAAAATCCGTGGTCACCGCTGTAATGTTCTTCTTCCAGCGATCCATATATTCCTCCAGCGGATGGCCGCTGACATAGACGCCCAGCACCTCTTTTTCAAAGGAAAGCATGAGCTCCTTGGGGTACTCGTCCACATCGGGCAGTTTGGCCTGGAAGCTCTCCTTTTCCTCCTCGCCCACCAGGTCAAAAAGGGAAAGCTGGCCGGTCATCATGTTCTTCTGGCTCTGGGCCACGCCATCCATGATCCCTGCGTAGGCTATCATAAACTGCTGCCGGTTGCCGCCGAGGCTGTCTAAAGCGCCCGCCTTAATCAGGTTCTCCACTACACGCTTATTCACATCCTTGCCGCCCATGCGCTCAATGAAATCTGTCAGGCTCTTAAAACGTCCGCCAAGCTTCCGCTCCTCAATGATGGATTCCACCACCGGACGGCCAATGCTCTTGATCGCGCATAGCGCAAAACGGATCGCGCCGTCGGACACGGAAAAACGGGCCTCCCCCTCGTTGATATCCGGGGGCAGAATATCGATGCCCATCTGGCGGCAGGTCAGGATGTATTCGGATACCTTTCCCGAGTTATCAATGACAGAGGTCATCAATGCCGCCATGAATTCCACCGGATAATAATATTTCAGCCAGGCCGTCTGATAGGCCACCACCGCATAAGCTGCCGCGTGGGACTTGTTGAAGGCATACTTGGCAAAATCAATCATTTCATCATAAATCTTCTGGGCTGTCTGCTCTGGAATGCCGTTTGCGATACAGCCCGGCACGCCCTCCTCCGGATTTCCAAAGACGAAATTCTGCCGTTCCTTCTCCATGACGGAAGCCTTTTTCTTGGACATGGCACGACGTACCAGGTCGCTTCGTCCCAGGGTATAACCTGCCAGCTTCTGTACGATCTGCATAACCTGCTCTTGGTAGACAATGCAGCCGTACGTGGGCTTTAAGATCTCCTCCAACTGAGGGCAGTCGTAGGTGATGCTCTCCGGGTGATCCTTACCCTTGATGTACTGGGGAATGAAGTCCATGGGTCCCGGACGGTACAGGGAAATTCCGGCAATGACGTCCTCCATGCTCTTTGGCTTCAGTTCCTTCATGAATCCCTTCATGCCGCTGCTTTCCAGCTGGAACACGCCGTCGGTCTTACCGGTTCCAAGGGAAGCGTAAACCGCCGGGTCGTCATAATCTATTTTATCAATGTCTATCGTCTGTCCGGTTCGCTCGGACGCCATACGGGCCGCGTCCTGAATGACCGTCAGGGTACGCAGGCCCAGAAAATCCATTTTCAGAAGGCCCAGCTCTTCCAGGGTAGTCATGACAAACTGAGTGGTGATGGAACCGTCGGAGGCCCGGGACAGGGGTACATATTCGTCCACGGATTTCTGGCTGATAACGACGCCCGCCGCGTGCATGGATGTGTGTCTCGGAAGTCCCTCCAGACGCATGGACATGTCGATGAGCTCCTGCACCTGCGGGTCATTTTCGTAGCTCTTCCGAAGCTCCGGATTCATTTTCAGGGCTTTTTCCAGAGTGATATTCAGCTCCTGGGGCACCATTTTCGCGATGGAATCCACAAAATTGTACGGCAGATCCATAACACGGCCCACGTCCCGGATGACGCCCCGGGCCGCCATGGTACCAAAGGTTACGATCTGTACTACCCGGTCCTTGCCGTATTTGCGGACCACATAGTCGATGACCTCCTGACGACGCTCAAAGCAGAAATCCACGTCGATATCAGGCATGGACACACGCTCCGGATTCAGAAAACGCTCGAACAGCAGCTGATAGCGCATGGGGTCGATGTTGGTGATTCCCATGGTATAGGAAACGATGCTTCCGGCTGCGGATCCCCGCCCCGGGCCTACCGCTATGCCGTGCTCTCTGGCATAATGGATGAAGTCCCAGACGATCAGGAAATAATCTACATAGCCCATCTTCTGAATGACGCCAAGCTCGTAGGTCAGACGGTCGCGCATGGTGCCGTCGTCATTGGGATAGCGCTCTGACAGGCCGTCGAAGCACAGCTTGTTCAGGTATTCCCAGGAAGTGTAGCCCTCGGGCACATCGTATTTCGGCAGCTTGGTGACGCCGAACTCGATTTCCACATTGCAGCGCTCGGCGATTTTACCCGTATTCTCCAATGCATCCTTCGCATAAGGAAACAGAGCATCCATCTCCTCGGGAGACTTCACATAATACTGGCCGCCCTCGTAGCGCATACGATCCTCGTCCGCCAGCTTTTTGCCGGTCTGGATACAGAGCAGAATGTCGTGGGGCTTCACGTCCCTGGCATAGGTATAGTGGCAGTCGTTGGTGGCTACCAACGGAATATCCAGCTCCCGGCTCATGCGAAGCAACGCCTGATTGACCGTCTTCTGCTCAGGAATGCCGTGATCCTGCAACTCCAGAAAATAATTTCCTTTTCCGAAAACTGCTTCATACTTTAATGCGGATTTTTTTGCCTCGTCGTAGAGTCCCTTCTGGATGTACCGGGGTACTTCGCCTGCCAGGCAGGCAGACAGGGCGATGATTCCCTCGTGGAATTCCTGCAGTACCTCCATGTCCACACGGGGCTTATAATAGAAGCCTTCCACGTAACCCCGGGACACGATTTTCATCAGGTTGGCGTAGCCCTGGTTGTTCTCGGCCAGCAGCACCAGATGATAATAGCGGTCGTCGCCGCCGGTGGTCTCCTTGTCGAACCGGGAGTTGGGAGCTACGTAGACCTCGCAGCCCAGGATGGGCTTGATCCCCTCCGCCCGGGCCGCCCGATAGAAGTCGATGACGCCGAACATGGCTCCGTGGTCGGTAATAGCTGCGGCAG
This sequence comes from Laedolimicola sp., assembly GCF_051972735.1. Lineage (NCBI taxonomy): Bacteria > Bacillati > Bacillota > Clostridia > Lachnospirales > Lachnospiraceae > Laedolimicola > Laedolimicola sp. Next base: position 146,516 of record NZ_JBOKYU010000001.1, read on the forward strand.
TCATGCCCAGCTTCTTCACCTGGGCCACGTATTCTTTTATTTTATTGGAGCCGTCCAGAAGGCTGTATTCTGTATGGGTGTGTAAATGTACAAATGACATGGAGTCTCCTTTATCCCAGTTTTTTACAGATCTCGTTTAAAATCTCATGGGCAGTTTCTTCTTTCGAAAGCAGCGGAAGCTCACGCTCCCCGTCCTTCGTCAGCACGGTCACGCAGTTCGTATCCCCACCGAAGCCCGCGCCTGCCTTTCTGAGACTGTTGGCGCAGATGAGATCACAGTTCTTACTCTCCAGCTTCTTCTTCGCGTTCTGAAGCAGATCTTCCGTCTCCATGGCGAAGCCGCAGAGCACCTGGCTTTCCCGCTTGTGCCCGCCCAGATATTTCAGAATAGCCCGGGTTCTGGTCAGCTCAATGGAAAGTCCGCCCTCGGCCTTCTTGATTTTATGGTCTGCGGTCGTCACCGGCGTATAATCCGCCACGGCAGCGGCCTTGATAATCACATCGGATTCTTCCGCGCGCTCTTTCACGGCCTCAAACATATCCTGTGCCGAAGTCACACGCACTACGTTCACCAGAAGGGGGACTTCTGCCTCGGTGTGTCCGGCTACGACGGTCACATCAGCACCACGCAGCATGGCCGCATGAGCCAGCGCAAAGCCCATTTTCCCGGTGGAATGGTTGGTGATAAAACGCACCGGGTCGATGGCTTCCCGGGTCGCCCCCGCGGTTACCAGCACCTTTTTTCCCGCCAGATCCTTCTCACAGGCGATTTCCTTTAAAATATATTCCAGCAGCAGTCTTTCATCGGGCATCCGACCGTCGCCGCTGTCGCCGTTGGCCAGCATACCGGTCTCCGGCGGGATGATTTCGTAGCCGAAGCGGGCCAGCTTTTCGATATTATCCTGGACGATGGGGTTGTGGTACATGTTGTGATTCATGGCCGGAGAAATGATTTTCTTACAGGGGCAGGCCATGACTGTGGTGGTCAGCATGTCGTCGGCAATGCCGTTCGCGATTTTGCCGATCACATTGGCGGAAGCCGGAGCCACCAGCACCACGTCCGCCTGCTTAGCCAACGCCACATGCTCCACATTATACTGGAAATTCCGGTCGAAGGTGTCGATCAGGCACTTATTGCCGGTGAGCTGCTCGAAGGTCAGCGGCGTGATAAATTCCGTGGCGTTCTTCGTCATCAAAACCTGTACGTTGGCGCCCAGTTTTTTCAGCATACGCGCCAGATTTACAATTTTATACGCAGCGATACTGCCGGTCACGGCCAGCACCGCGGTCTTTCCTTTTAAGGTTTTATTATCAAATGTCATCGTATTTCCTCCCAGTTTATTCCCCTTGATTATATGGGAATTTCGCATTTTTTTCAATACAAAGGCCCCTGAACTTTTTATTTGCTTGAATCCGCTCATTTCCTATGCTATCATTAGCCCGTAATTGTATTGTATCCCCGCTTGGGGAATAATAACAAGGAGGAAAACTGAATATGAAAACATCTACCAAAACACGGCAGCTAACCGTTCTCGGACTGCTGACCGGCATCTTACTTCTGATGGCTTATACGCCTCTGGGATACCTGAACATCGGGCCTCTGGCTATCTCGTTCAACGTGATCCCTGTCGCACTGGCTGCCATTACCCTGGGACCTGCAGGCGGAGCTGCCGCGGGAGCCGTATTCGGACTGACCAGCTTCTTACAGTGCATCGGTGTGGGCGGAGTGAGCTCCATGGGAGTCGTCCTTTTCGGAATTAACCCTGTACTGGCTTTTATCCAGCGCTTTGTACCCCGTCTTCTGGACGGTCTGCTGCTGGGATATATCTTCCGCGGTGTAAAGAAGGCTTCGAACGCGCGTCTTAGCTGCTTCGTTACCGGCTTCTTTTCCGCATTTTTAAATACGCTGTTTTTCATGACCGCACTTGTGGTTCTCTTCGGTAATACCGAATACATGCAGGGCCTCATCGGCGGCAAGAATATCATTCTTTTCGTATGCGGCTTTGTAGGAATCAATGCTGTCTGCGAGATGCTTTCATCTACAATTATTACCGGAGCGGTAGGCTTCGCGCTTTTAAAGGCTGGCCTGGTTAACCGCGACTAATTTTCGGAAAATGATTTATTTACGGAGGAAAACATGATTCTGACCATTGATATTGGAAATACGAATATTGTCATGGGCTGTTTTCTTAAGGATCAGCTTCTCTTTCTGGAGCGTTTTTCCACGGAGCAGGATTCCACGGCCCTGGAATATGCCACCATTATCCGGGAAATGCTGGATCTGCATGAAATAAAGCCTTTCCAAATCAAAGGCGGCATCATTTCCTCCGTCGTTCCTTCTGTCACCAATACACTGAAGGAAGCGGCCGAGAAATTCACCGGCGCCCGCATGCTGGTGGTTGGACCCGGCATCAAAACCGGCATTAAGCTGGCGGTGGACGACCCTGCCCAGCAGGGCAGCGACCTGATCGTGGGTGCTGTAGCAGGCGTACACAGCTATCCGGTACCCCAGATCATCATTGACATGGGAACTGCCACCACGGTCTCTGTCATCAATAAGGACAAAGCTTATATCGGGAAAATGATTTTACCCGGCGTGGCTGTCTCCCTGAACGCCCTGTCCGGCAAGGCGGCACAGCTGCCTTATATCTCGCTGGAAAAGCCAAAGCGGCTCATCGGAAGTAACACCGTTGATTCCATGAAAAGCGGTATCCTCTATGGAAATGCCGGAGCCATGGACGGGCTGATTGATCGAATCAACGAGGAGCTAGGTGAGGAGTGCACCGTAGTAGCCACCGGCGGGCTGGCCGGGGTGATTACACCGCTGTGCAGGCATGAGATTATACTGGATGACGATCTGCTTCTGAAGGGGCTGCTGATTCTGTATTATAAGAACTGTCCGGCGTAGAAATCGGCACATCCTTTTCCCCGCCTGTCCAAAGCAGTCTGCTACAGATATCAGATAAAAAGGAGCGAATGCTGCATAGATGAGTAATCACCTATCTGGCATTCGCTCGTTTTTCTCGTTTTTTCTGATTTTTGGGCAGAAAAAACGAGGTATCCGTTCCCGCAGGAACACGTACCCCGTTCTTAATTAACCATTGATCATAAATGAAACTAATCTGTCGATGTCTTCCTTCTCGTACGCGATGATCTCAAGCTCCGGAATCTCTCCGTTGGAGAAGATGTTCGCCATAGATACATACTGGGAAAGCTTTGACTTCAGGTTCAGTCTGTCGCCCTCACCTGTAACCAGCTCAACCTTACCCTTGCAGCTGTCTACTACCTTGAAGAATTTATCGATGTCGGTAATGTTCTGTACTTTCATTCTAATTCACCCCTTTCTTCTCTTTCCCTATTATAACCGCAAAGTCCGGCTTTGGAAAGCACTATTTTTCAATTTTCATAAAATTTAACATTTTTTATACTTTTCGGCGGATACTCTTCTCGGTTATCTCTATTTTGCCCTCTTTTAAGAGTCTTCCCACCGCTCTTTTGAACGCATTTTTGCTTAAATGCAGCTCCCGCTCAATCACTTCCGGCGACGCTTTGTCTGTAAAGGGCAGAACGCCGTCAAATTCGTCGATGACAGCCAGCACAGCTTCCGCGTCTGAGTCCATCTGCAGGTAGGCTTTTTCCCGGAGACTTAAGTTCAGCTTGCCGTCCTCATGGACGCCGGTAACCCGGGCCTCCACAATGTCGCCTATTTTCGCTCCGCCATGGAAATCCTTTCGGGGCACCAGTCCGGAGTAGCGGTTATCAACAGCCACAAACGCGCCGAACTCCTCGCTTATCTCGTAGACGGTTCCTTTGACGCGGTCGTCCTTTTTATAAGGAGACTGAAGCTCCAGATACTCGTACACGTTCATGGTCGCGCAGAGACGGCTGCTCTTGTCGATATAGAGGGCCACCAGGACCTCCTGGCCCTCATGCACCCGGCGGGTCTGTTCCCGGAAGGGCAGCAGCAGATCCTTCTCCAGCCCCCAGTCCAGAAAAGCACCGATTTTGCCCACCTGAGCCACCTTCAGGACGGCCAGGCCGCCCAACTCCAGCTTTGGTTCATTTGTAGTGGAAATCAGGCGGTCTTTGGAATCCTTGTACACAAAGACCGTCAGCTTCGAACCAATCTCCGTCCCCTCCGGCACCTGCTTCTTCGGCAGCAGCACGCGCTCCTCCGCGCTCTCCTGCTCTCCGAGATAGACACCAAACTCTACTCTTTTTATTACGGTTAATTCCTGTTTCTTTCCTAATTCAATCATGTCTTTCCGTCCTCCTGTTGAAATTTACTAAAATGATACTTATGACAATTCGACGACTGCGTAGGGCCGGCCCAGCTCGTCGCAGAGCCCCACCGTATAGCGGCCGTCCTCCAGGGCCGTCACCGGGTAAATCATATCCCCCAGCACCGCTGATTTCTTATATTCCGCCCGCAGCTGATGGATCGGGAAATCCTCGGGAATATATTCCCGGGCCATCTGGATATACTGACCGTTGTTCACATGATGGTTGGTGTCCAGATGGTGCTTCTGCACCGGAAACGGCTCTCCGGTCTCTCCCTCCTTCGGCATGGGAACCTTCCGGGAAGCGTACTTCATATCCAGCTTTTCCTCCAGCACGTATGCCTTCTCGATATCCTCCGGCACCCGGACCGGCAGTCCCGTATCGGTATCCAGAAAGCTCCAGAGACTATTTCCGTAGGCAAGCCGCTTTCCCTCCTTGTCCTGCATGACAAAATTGCGGTAGCCCATAAAATTTTTGAAATGATAGGGCCAGGTGCCTGTCTCGATCTCCTCGCAGAGATCCGGATAACGCTCAATGACGATCTGCCAGGAAGAAAGCACCCAGACCCGGTGCAGCTTTTCCAGACGCTCCAGTCCATTATTCAGCTCCTCCGACTGAAAGGTGCTGCAGTCCTGGAAATAATTAATGATACTGTTCAGCGACAGCTTTTTATCCTCGCCCACCTCGCTGTAGCGGACCCGGCTTTTAAATGAATACATATGTTATGCTCCTTCTTATCCGTCTGCGTTTCGTATTTATTATAGCGAAACACCTGCGAAAATACAAGCGCTTCCTCTTTTCCTATACCCCTACCCCTATGGATTATTGACAAAAATTATCAGTAAGATATACTGGAACAACGGCGTTTCAAAAACGCTATCTTATTCTAAAGGAGAACTTTGTGTTATGAAGAAAAGTACCAAACGCTACATTGCCGCTTCCGCAGCCTTCATTCTGGCCTTCGGAATCGCGCCCAGCGCAAATGCCATGCACATCATGGAAGGCTACCTTCCCGCAGGCTTCTGCGTAGCCTGGGGTGTTGTCTGTCTGCCGTTCCTTCTGGCAGGCTTCCGCTCCATCCAGAATACCTTAAAGGCTGACCGGAAGGCTCTTCCGCTGCTTGCCATGGCAGGCGCCTTTGTATTTGTCATCTCATCTCTGAAGATTCCGTCTGTAACCGGAAGCTGCTCCCATATGACCGGAACCGGTCTGGGCGCTCTGCTTTTCGGACCCTCTGCTGTCAGCATCTTAGGCATTATCGTACTGTTATTCCAGGCGATTCTGCTGGCTCACGGCGGACTGACCACTCTGGGTGCCAACACCTTTTCCATGGCTGTTGCCGGCCCCTTCGTGTCCTTCGGTATCTATAAGCTCTGCCAGAAGACAAAGCTGAACAAGAATGTAAGCGTATTTCTGGCTGCAGCCCTGGGCGACCTGTTTACCTACTGTGTAACCGCTTTCCAGCTGGCGATTGCCCATCACGCAGATACTACCATTGGTGCCGCTTCTCTGAAATTCCTTGCGGTCTTCGCTCCTACCCAGATTCCGCTGGCAGTCATTGAGGGAATCCTGACTGTTCTCATTATTTCCGCCCTGGAATCCTATGCAAAGCCGGAGCTTCGCGCCATCGGATTTTTAAAGGAGGACAAGTAAATGAAAAAGAGTATCGTAATCGCACTGATCCTTGCAGTCATCCTGATTGCCTTTATTCCGCTGTTCGCGCTGAAGGACGCCGAGTTCGGCGGCTCCGATGATGCCGGAAGCACGGTTGTCGAGGAAGTGGATTCCTCCTATGAGCCCTGGGCTGAGCCCATTCTGGAGCGTCTTATCGGCGGCGAGCTGCCCGGAGAAGTAGAAAGCATGCTGTTCTGTGTCCAGACCGGTATCGGCGTAGGCATTCTGGCCTTCTGCATGGGCCGTTTTGTAGAACGTAAGAAATGGGAAAATAAATGATCGTCATTGATAAGCTTTGCTATAATTCCCGGCTGCGCTACGTAAACGCCGGAGAAAAATTTATCTTTGCAGTGCTCACGCTTCTGGCATGCGTCATCAGCCGTTCCATTGCCGTGGCCTGCATTGTGCTGGCTGTTACAGGGATTCTCACCGTAAAAAAGGGTGGAATCCCCTTTTCCCGTTATCTCCACTTCATGACCGTACCGCTGGTTTTCCTGTTTTTCAGCACCCTGGCCATTGTCCTGAATCTTTCCCGGACGCCCCTTGATCTCTTTGCCTGGAAAATCGGCTCTGTCTGGCTGACCGGAAGCAGGGCTTCCCTCCTCTATGCCGTACAGCTTATCCTGACCGCCCTGGCCAGCGTATCCTGCCTGTATTTTCTTTCTTTCAATACGCCCATGCCGGATATCTTAAATGTACTGCGGGTTATGCGCTGTCCGCGCATTATCATTGAGCTGATGCTTCTGATTTACCGCTACATCTTTGTGTTGCTGGAGATTGCGTCCAACCTGCGCACCGCCCAGAATTCCCGCCTGGGCAATAAGGATTACCGGACCTCCCTGAAATCCTTCGGCACCCTGGCTTCGGCTCTCTTTATCCGCGCAATCAAGAAATCCAACGCCCTCTACGACGCCATGGAATCCCGCTGCTACGACGGCACGATCCGGGTGCTCAATGAGACCTATCCGCCCGCAGGAAAGGAAATTATAGCCATTGTGCTTTTCGAGCTGGCGCTTTACGCTTTTTTACTGGCAGAAAAATTCTGCTTCTAAGCCTTCCATATTAGGAAAGGAATTTCGATACCATGAACGATATTATTTTGAAAGCGGAGAATCTGTACTTCTCCTATGATGATGAAAAAACACATTCCCTGAATGGTCTTTCCCTGGAAATCGGCCGCGGGAAAAAGATTGCTTTTATGGGAGCCAACGGCTCCGGAAAGTCCACCTTTTTTCTCTGCTGCAACGGCATTCACCGTCCCTCTAAGGGAATGCTTTATCTGAACGGCGAACCCTATGACTATTCCCGGCAGGGGCTTTTAAAGCTCCGCCAGAAGGTAGGCATCGTCTTCCAGGATCCGGACAACCAGCTCTTCTCCGCCAGCGTTTATCAGGAAATTTCCTTTGGTATTCTGAATCTGGGCGTTTCCGAAGAACAGGCAAAGGACGAGGTAGAGCGCGTCATCGATTACCTGGAAATCACGCCCTTCCGCCACAAGCCCACCCACGCCTTAAGCGGCGGCCAGAAGAAGCAGGTATCCATCGCCGATATCCTGGTTATGCACCCGGATATCATCATTCTGGACGAGCCTGCAGCAGCCCTGGACCCCAAGCATACCGCCATGGTGAACCACATTGTAGACGAGCTGACCGCCCAGGGTATCACCGTACTGATGTCAACCCACGACGTCAACTATGCCTTCGCCTGGGCCGATGAAATCTTTTTATTCAAGGATGGAAGGGTTCTGAAATCCGGAACGCCGGAGGAGGTCTTTACCGACACCTCTGCCCTCAAGGAGACCAACCTCACCCAGCCTGCCGTGCTGGAGCTGTTCGACAGTCTCTGCGCAAAAGGAATTTTAAAGAAAGAATGGAAAATCCCCAGGAACTTAAAGGAACTGGAAGCCTATATCAGCGCACTGTAATGTAGAGAACTCCTCGCAAAATATTGACATTTCCCCGCTTTTTCGCTACACTTTTGTGTAGAAAAGGTATTTTTTACGATGGGGATCGATACATATGAAATCAGAAAATTATGGTTCTGTGGTGCAGAAAGCAGTGGAGCAGATCAAGCAGTTTCTCTTCACCTCAGACTTAAAAAAGGGCGAGCATCTTCCGACGGAGAAGGAGCTGTGCCAGCAGTTGGGCGTGGGGCGTAACAGCCTCCGGGAGGCCTTGCGAATTCTCGCTTCCACCGGCTACATTACCCTGGAACCCGGGCGGGGCGCTTTCGTCCGCCGCACCGGGGAAATTCAGGACGAGGAGGACGTTATCTTCTGGTTCAACCAAAATCAGGTGGAGGTCCGGGACTATCTGGAGATTCGTTCCGTCTGTGAGCCTCTGGCGGCCAAGCTGGCCATCGAGCGCTGTTCCCAGAAGGATCTGGCCCGACTACATTCCATTCACAATGCCTTTGTGAAAGCCATCCAGGAACATGATATGCAATCCATCCTGCTTCAGGAGGGTAATTTTCACGACTCCATCATCGAGCTGTCCCAAAATCAGCTCTTAATCAATATTTTCCGGTTTTTCCAAAGCCGGACCCAGGATTTCCGCTACCAGAGTCTGCGTCTGCCCAATGGCCCCCAGGAAGCGATTCTGCCCCATTTCAAGATTCTCAGGGCCTTTGACCTGCATGACCCGGAACTGGGCGAAACAGCCATGCGGGAACATGTGAAGCTGGGTATGCAGAATTACCAGCTGGCTATGATCGATGCGGAATACGAGCGGATGCAGAAAAAAAAGGAAGAGACGGAAGCTCCCCAGTAACGAGACACGAAGCGATACAAAAAACCGGAAGGCTTAAAAGCTTTCCGGTTTTTTGTATTTTACAATTTTTACCAGGCCGTCCATCCGCCGTCCATAATCAGGTTGGAACCTGTCATATAACGGGAAGCATCGGAGGCCAAAAAAATGATAGCCCCGTTATACTCGTCTTCTTTGGCCATCCGTCCAATCGGAATCCGACTGCAGTAGTTGGCCTGGAAATACTCGTCCTGGGTGTCACGCCATACGCCGGAGGGCGTAAAGGTATTGACACGGATATTTTTCTTTCCCCAGTAGGTCGCCAGATAACGGGTCAGGTTGTAGATACCAGATTTGGCCGCGGAATACGCCACCGGTTTGACGAAGGGAATTCCTGTCATCTTCTCCTTGTAGGCGTAGATATCCTGCACCGGGGAAACCATGCCGTAGATGGAACCCACATTGATGATAGAACCCGGCTTTCCGGCCTTGACCATGCGCGCACCCACGGCCTGACAGGTCAGGAAGGTACCCACCAGATTCACATCTACTACCTCCCGGAACACCTCCTCCGGGAAGTTCTCGAAGGGTCCGGATACCTCGGGCGGAGCACTGGGCTGCGTATCAATTCCGGCATTATTTACCAGTACATCCGGAGTTCCCCAAGCTTCTTCCATCTGATCCAGAGCCTTATTCAGATCACTCTTACTGGTGATGTCTACCTGGAAAAATTTCAGGTTCGGGCTCTCATACTCGTCCTTCTCAAACACCTTCTGTACTTTGTCCTCGCCCACATGTCTGCCAAATACGGCTACCTTCGCGCCGCGGCTCAGGAACGCCTTCACATACTGGGCCCCCAGCTGACCCATACCACCGGTAATTACACAGATTTTATCTCTTACGCTAAACAGTTTGTCTTCCATACACTATCACTCTCCGTAATTTGTCCTATAATAGGAAATCCATTCTGCAATCTTCTTTTTGTCGTCCTCTGAAACCGGAATATAGGGCTTCGTAAACGCGGCGCTCATAATCCCCATCTGGGCCAGCGCCTCTTTCCGCCAGATATTCGGACTCATCCAGCTGTCAGAGAATCGGTTCAGCTTATTCATCTCATCCACCAGGTCACAGTGCTTCTTGCATGCCTCCCAGTCGCCCTCTCGGGACGCCTTCCAAGCCGCCGCCAGCACTTTCGGAAATGGGTTCGCCAGGGACGGAACCAGACCGTCCGCGCCATTTTTCAGGCCGAAATAATTCAATTCCTCGGCGCCCACGAAGATCTTCAGCTTCTCGCCGTAGCGTTCCTTCAGCTTCAGAAAATTCTCTGCCTTTCCGCTGCTGTCCTTGATACCATACAGGTTATCAATGTCGCAGACGTGATCCAACAGTTCCTCGTTCAGAGAATAGCCTGTCACCGGCGGAATATTATACAGAAGCACCGGAAGCTTCGTGCTGGCTGTCACATCCTCGGTGAATTCGATCTGTTCCCGGATACTGGTGGTCGGGAAATAATAAGGCATGGTGGTCACAATGGCGTCCGCTCCCGCCTCCTCAGCCCGCTTGATATTCTCAATGACCAGACGGGTACCGCACTCGCTGACGCCGGCCAGAACCGCCACTCTGCCCTTTGCGGCTTTGGCCACGGTACTCACCAGCTCCTGGCGGGATTTCTGGGAAAATCTGGCAAATTCGCCCGTTGTTCCATTTACAAAAATGGCGTTTACGCCGCCCTCCGACACATAGTCGGTGAGGGCCGCCAGCTGCTCATGGTTGATTTCCTCCACCTCATTAATCGGTGTCAGAATCGGAACCGCGATTCCTTCGATTTTATTCGACATGTTCTATCTCCCCTTACACTCCTTGATATAATCCATGTTCAACTCCAGGCCGAGACCCGGCTTCTCGGGAATAGTCATAATACCGTTTACCGGCTCCGGCGCATTCAGGTATACGCTCTTTACAACCTCGTCGAACATAAACAACTTCTCCAGATATACGCCGTTGGGTGCAGCCGCAACCAGATGCATATGCATATGCTCCATGCCATGAGGCGCGAATGCCTTATTAAAGGCCTGGCTCAAAGCCATGATACGGAGCATCTCGGTGTAGCCGCCCACACGGGTGGCGTCGCACTGCAGGATATCTACCGCATGATTCAGAAACAGGTCGCGCACGCCGTAACGGGTATACTCATGCTCGCCGGTAGCCAGCGGAATGTCGGTGCCACGCTTAAATTCTGCCAGTCCCGGAATATCGTCTGCAAATACCGGCTCCTCGAAGAACTCAATGTTGTACTCGCGAATCTTATTAGCAAACTGGATGGCAGTCGCCGCGCGCCATACATTGTTGGCATCCAGCATAAAGCCAATGTCCGGGCCGATAGCCTCGCGGACTGCAGCCACACGTCTTACGTCCTCATCCGGGTTGTTGCCGCCCTCTACGCCGACCTTCAGCTTAATCTTCTTGTAGCCCTTGGAAACCATCATTTTCGCTTCCGCTACCAGTTCCTCTGTGGAATAGCTGGTCCATCCGCCGGACGCGTAAATCGGTACTTCCGGATTGGTGCCGCCAAGCAGACGGAACAGAGGCATACCCAGAGCCTTGCCCTTCAGATCCCAAAGCGCGATATCCACAGCGCTGTAGGCGCAGAAGGCCAGTCCCTTACGGCCAACGCCGCGCATATAGTGGAAGTTCTCCTCATACAGCACTTCCGTTTCGAAGGGGCTTCTTCCAATCATCTTGGGTTCAATCGCATATTTAATGAAATCACGGATGGCCTCGCCGCCTACCTCATGGTAGGTAACACCAATGCCGTGCAGACCCTGGTCTGTACTCACGTCTACCACTGCAAAGCCGATAGTCTCCACATTTCGGGTGGAATCCGCAAAATTTCCTTTTACTCTTGTCTCACAAAGCGTTACGTCAATGCCTGTAATTTTTAAATCATTCATAGTTGTCACCTCATATTATAAAAAATAGATTTTTGTCATTTTATATTATGAAAATAAATTCGGAATAAAGGTTGTCAGGGCCGGTACCCAGGTAATCAGTATAAGTACTGCCAGGCCAACCAGTACAAAGGGTATGATTTGTTTGAACAAATCGGTCAGTTTTACCTTCGCCACATTTGCCGTTACGAACAGCGTCATGCCGATTGGCGGGGAAATCAGGCCTACGGTCAGGTTGAAGCAGCACAGTACGCCAAAGTGAACCGGGTCGATGCCGTATTTCATGGCGATGGGAAGCAGAATCGGGGTCATCATCAGCAGCGCCGGGCTCTGATCCAGCACGCAGCCCAGAATCAGCAGAATGAGATTCACCAGAAGCAGGAATACTGCCGGGCTGTTTACATACTTCATGCAGACTTCTACCATGGCCTGGGGAATACGCAGTACGGTGATAGCGTAGCTCATAGCTGACGCAATGGAGATAATCAGCATAACGTTCGCTGTGGTTTTCGCCGTATTCTTGCAGCACTCCACCAGACTCTTCCAGGTAATCTGACGCTTGCAGACAGCTACGATTAACGCATAGAATACTGCTACCGCACTGGACTCTGTGGCGGTAAATACGCCGCTCACGATACCGCCCAGAATGATAATCGGCAGGCCGAGGGCCGGAAGAGAACGCTTGAAGGAATGCAAAACCTCTCTTGCAGAAGAACGTCTTGCTCTGCAGGGATGATTATATTTCCGCGCAAAATAGTAGCAGAGCAGCATCTCAGCCAGACCCAGCACGATACCGGGCATAATACCTCCCAGGAACATGGCCGATACAGATACGTTGGACGCGCACACCGCGTAAATAATCATAATATTACTGGGCGGGATAATCGGTCCGATGATGGCGCTGGCCGCCGTGACCGCCGCGGAATACTCCTTGGTATATCCGGCTTTGGTCATCATTTCCATCTCGATACGACCCAATCCTGAAGCATCCGCCGTAGCAGATCCGGAGATTCCCGCAAACAGCATACTTGCCAAGATATTGACGTGTGCCAGACCGCCCCGGATGTGGCCCACCAGGGTATCACAGAATTTTACGATGCTCATGGTCAGTCCGCAGCGGCTCATGATCTCGCTGGCCAAAATGAACAGCGGGATACACATATAGGTGAAATTGTATACACCTGAAAACATTTTCTGAGGGATGATAACCATGGCTCCATTTCCGATGGTGAACGCCGAAATGGTCATAAAGCCCATGGCGAAGCTAATCGGAACGCCTACAATTACAACCAGCAGAAAAATAATCAGTAAAACGGCTGCTAACATGATTTCTCATCTCCCTTCTATTCGCCCTCGATGGAGCGAAGTTCTTCTTTCTCCTGTTCGGTCAGTTCTATCTCCTCTTCCTTCGGCGGACGGCCCACAAAAGGAAGTAATTCTCCACATAATACGCCCAGTGTCTCGGTCACTGCCTCATATCCCATAAGAATACAGCCCAGGAACGGTGCGCTGTAAAGGAGATATCCCGGCAAATGCAGACTGGTGGAACTCCAGGTTAGCATGGAAATAATTGCGTCCCATCCATATTTCAGTCCCATAACCAGAAAGATGAATACAATGACTCTGGTAATACAGTACAGTACTACTTTTCCCTTTTTCCCAAGTTTGTCATAGATTACATTGACAGAAGCCATGCTTCCCTCTTTATAACAGATGCCTACCATCAGATAAGTAATCCAAATCAAGGCGTCCTGCGCGTACTCTGTGGTCCACGAACAGGACCAGCTTACAAAATTGACCAGAATAAATCGATATGTAACCTGCAAAAGCAGGTCCGCAGCACAGCTCAATACCAGCAGAACCACAACAGCTTCCAGAAATTTCTGTATCACGCCGGATATCTTGTTCATGCCGTTATAAATTCCACATACAGCTTTTTTCATTCTCCTCCTGCACCTCTCTTTCTTCTTTAATAAAGCTGCCTGTCTGAATATTTTACATATACAAACAGGCAGCTTTTCAGTTTCCTAATTTATTTCTTTTTAGTTTGCCTGCTCAATTGCTGTCAAAAGTCCGTTTACTACATCCTCGCCTACCTGACCGGTTACGTAGTCAATACAGGGCTGTCTCATAGCGGAGTGCCAGTCTTCCAGCTCAGCCTCGGTCGGTGTGTAAACTTCCATGCCGTACTCTTCCAGCTTTGCCACGCCTTCGTCGTTCAGCTTTTTGCAAACTTCTGAAGCCTCCGGAGTAACAGTTTCTGCCGCGTCGGTTACAACCTTCTGCAGATCCTCCGGCAGAGAATCCAGGAACTTCTCGCTGATAGCGAAGGTTACGATGGAAGCGATGTGCTTGTCCAGAACCATGTATTTCTGTACTTCATAAGTCTTGTCGTTCAGAATATTTACAGGCGGGTTCTCCTGTCCATCTACAGTACCGTTCTGAAGCGCTGTATACATCTCGCTGCCTGCCATGGGAACCGGATTCGCACCGATAGCGGATACCATCTTCTCACAAACCTCGCTCTGCATTACACGGAAGGTGATGCCCTTTGCACTGTCTACGGTAGTCAGCGGAGTCTTTGTGGTGGTGAAACAACGCATACCGTTACAGAAGGCTGCCAGTACATGGATACCGGATTCCTCGCCGATCTTGCCGAAGAATTTCTGTCCCCACTCGCCGGACAGAACCGCGTCGCACTGTGCCTCGTCCTTGAACAGAGCCGGGCAGCTTAAGACCATGGTATCAGCATAAATGTTGTTCAGGGAGTTTATATTTGCTACCGTCATCTCCAGAGAACCGTTCAGAAGTCCCGCCAGGTTCTCCTCTACGCTTCCCAGCTGTCCGGAGGGATAAATCTCTACGCTAATCTGTCCGTTGCTGTTCTTCTCTACCTCTTCCTTAAACCGCTCGGTCCAGGTTACCTCCGCGCTTTCCTCTCTCGGAACGTCGCCCTGGGTCATACCCAGCTTAATCACGTAGCTCGCGTCTCCGGTGGAGGCGGTATCTGCGGCGTCTGCCGCTGTGTCCTCGGTGGTGTCTGCTGCCGGTGCGTCTGCGGTCGCATCCTTGGAACCGCCGCATGCGGTCATTCCGACTACCATCGTTGCTGCCAGAAGCGCTGCCAAAACTTTCTTTTTCATAGTTATCCTCCTTTTAAATGTTTTTCTCTCCGTATTTGTAGGACAATTTCTACTGTATCTTTATTATATCCTCTGTTTATTTGTTTGTAAATGTTGTTTTTCGCCAATATATTTATGATGATTTTATGCATTTTGTCTATTTATTTATATTATTGTCCTACAATTATTTTGTTTTGACAGAACAAATCCTTTTGGAAACATTTCCTATGCATGTACAGGCAAAAGGGACTGCCGCTCCATCACCTGTTATCGATGATGAAGCGGCAGTCCCTTCTGGTAGTTCCCACATTTCCCCTGTGTTCTGCGTTCTATTTACTTGTTATATTTTTTTCTGCTGCCGATCACTGCGCCAAATGCCGCACCGCCACTGAGGAGCAGCAGGGCCAGCCATAAGGAAATGACGTTTGTATCGCCGGTTTCCGGGCTCTTGCCGGTTGTTTTTGAATTGGAGACTGTCGATTTACTATGGCTCGTTTTGGTACCGGATGGCTTTGTGTCAGCCGGTTTTTCCGTAAGCTTTGCTACGATCACAGCGTCCTTTGTGATTTCCTTTGTAGCAGCCTCGTTGCTGTAATATTTGCCGCAGCCGTCGCAGTACCAGTACTCGATATTGCCCTCGGCGGTCTTGGTCGCCGCCTTTGCCGGAACATATTGAAGGTGGATATGATTCTGCATATTCAGGCTGCCATATTCCTTTCCGCAGCCGCTGCAGACCGCCTTGTCCTTGCAGGTGGCCTCCCCGCCGTGATGCCGTGCCGCCAGCTTCTGCCATGCCAGTACCGGAAGCTCTGTCGTATCCTCTGCCGCATCGGTCAGGGGCTTGCAGCCCTCGGTGTCCCAGGGGTTCTCGTCTCCGGTGCGGTTGGCAATCAGCAGATTCAGCACGGTACCGTTGGCAAAGTCGGCTGCATCATAGGCTGTCGGTGCCACAACCTCGCTTTCGCTGGTATTGTCGTTTGCTCCGATGCCCTTTTCTGCTGTGCCGTTCAGATAATAGCAGTTCTTTATTTTGCCGCCATAGTGCTCATCATCGTAATCATCCCCATAGACATAACCCGCAATCGCTCCATATTCGCTTTCACCGTCTGCAGCGCTGACAGTACCCATATTATAACAGGATTCCATTTTCCCTCTATGATGTCCTGCCACACCGCCTGTATGACTGTTACCTGTTACTTTACCCAGATTATAACAATCCTGTATACCGCCTGCTGTCGGGGTTTCTCCAGCAATACCGCCGATATCGTCATCACCGCTCACCTCACCGGTATTATAACAATGTTCAACGACTCCACTGTCATTGATATCTCCTACGATACCACCGATATCGTCATCGCCGCTCACGGTACCGGTATTGCTGCAATTTCGGACGATAACATTATCATAGATAACACCTGCAATACCACCGATATCATCGTCGTCACTGGTAATCGCGCCTGTATTGTGACAATTCTCGATAATTGTATTGTCATTGGCATTTCCTACGATGCCGCTGATATCTCCGTCTCCACGGATCTCACCCGCATTATAGCAATCACGGATGACAACGCTATCATAGCTCTCTCCCACAATACCGCCAATATTATCATCACCTTTTATCGTGCATTCACTCCTGCAGCTTGAAATACTGGTCGTACCTATCGCTTTTCCCGCGATGGTGCCGACATAATCATCCCCTTCTATGTATCCTGTTACTGTCAGGTCTTTCACTGTGGCGTTTTCCAGCTTTGCGAAAAGACCCTGATAGTCATTATCACTACTATTGATATACAATCCCCGGATTGTATGACCGGCACCATCAAATGTACCTGTGTAGGGAGCTTCATAAGTTCCGATTGGCGTCCACTCTATCGCTGTCCCGCCGGAATAATTACCGTCCGCGTCGAAGGTTCCCTCGTTGAGTACGATATCATTCATCAGCTTCGCACAGAGACTAGCTTCTCCATATTGATTCACATTTTCCCAAAACAGATACAGCTCTTCTACCGAACTGATTGGGACAGGATGCTCTTCTGTACCGTCATAACTGCTGTTATACCGCGCCGTTACAGTACCATCCTCGGAAATAGCATTACGATAGGCCAAGCGTGTACCATCTGCATAATACCAGCCTTCAAAATAGGCATCTGTCTTTTTCGGAGCCGTCTTCTGTGTCGGCCATACGGTATCATCCAGTACCTGACGCAGGTAGACAGCGCCATCCAGCATATAGGTCAACAGATGGGAGCCGTCGACTACCGCCAGCTTATCATCCGTATAAACGGTACCGGCTTTCATTTCGATGGGCTGCGCATAGGTACCGCCTTTGATCACGCCACCGCTCAACGGACCGCTTGCATTGCCGTCTGCGGCGCTTCCTGCGCAGATTACCTTATCGTTAAACGTACCATTTTCAATGGTGTTTTTATTTGTTACGGTATTGCTGAAGGTGCCGCCGGAAATGGTGCCGCTGTTTGTTACTTCGCCCCGGAAATCAGTCTCGGCTGTGTTTTCCGCATTCGGTTCTATCCTTCCTTCATTGTAAATGACCGCTCAGGTTCAGGGTTCCGCCACCAAACAGGTAGAAGCCGCCGCCCCATCTGGCGCGATTTCCAGTAACGGTTCCACTGTTGAAATTCACTGTGGTGTTTT
Source organism: Laedolimicola sp. (assembly GCF_051972735.1). Lineage (NCBI taxonomy): Bacteria > Bacillati > Bacillota > Clostridia > Lachnospirales > Lachnospiraceae > Laedolimicola > Laedolimicola sp. The sequence continues at coordinate 163,937 of NZ_JBOKYU010000001.1, forward strand.
CGGTCAGATAGATACCGCCTCCGTCCCAATCTGCCTGATTGTCCTTCACAGTACTGCCGGACAGCTCTATCATACCGCCCTGGTTTGCATAGATGGCTCCGCCTTTATAGGCTTTATTTCCTGTAACCTCGGTTCCGGACAGGGTTATATTGCCGCCGTTCCGCAGAAAGACTGCTCCGCCCTGCTCGCTTGCCTTGTTCCCGCTGATAACTCCGCCGGATAATGCAGCACTGCCTCCATCATTCACATAAACAGCCGCGCCCCACCTGGCTTCATTCTTACTGACAGTGGATCCTGAAAGCGTAACCGTACCATCTTTTATGTAAACAGCTCCGCCATCTATGTTTGCTATATTTTCATTTATCGTACCACCTGTCAATTCTACTTTACCGCTTTGGTTCATATAGATGGCTCCGCCCCTGTCAGCACTGTTCTTCTCGATATTGGCACCGGAAAGCGTGACGGTACCAGTGCTTCTTACATAGATAGCACCACCGGATTCCGCACTGTTATTACGGATGGTACCGCCATACAGATTTACTTTACCGCTCTCGCCATCCTTATCCTTATTATTCAGCAGAATTGCTCCGCCCTGTTTATATCCATTATTTCCGGAGATTTCGCCGCCATACAGATTCAAAACACACTTCGAATCATCCAGGGCAATGGCACCGCCACCGCCATTCTCCCTGTTCACGTTTCCGCCAGTAAGCTTTCCACCAAAAATATCCAGTGTACTCTTATAAATATAGATACAGCCGCCGCCCCATACATCCGTATTTGCACCCCGAATCACTCCACTCCTGTCCGGGTCGCAGTCGCAAAGCACGAGACGTCCATTTCTCACTGTAATCTTATTTTTTCCGTTGCTGGCATACGTTTTGCCATTGAGACACAGATACAGTGTATTCTCGTTCACATCAAGATTCGTGTTTATCGTAGCATCATTCGTCAAATATACATACGCTTCCCCATTTGTATAGGTAATAGCATCTGTACCGTTCCAAGGAGTAAATGTTACATCGCTGTGGCTTGTGTGATCGCCCGCATCTGTATATCCACCGCAGATGCAATGCATATGCTCCGCAGATACCACCGGTCTGAGCGCCTCCTCGCCCTCCGCTGCCTGCAAAGTCGCTGCATTCCCTGATTTCTTCTCCCCGTCAGCGCCTTCTTCTTTTTGCTCTTCCTTTTTTTCTTCCTGTGGCTTTTCTTCCTGTGGCTTTTCTGCTTTCTGTTCCTCTTTTTGCTCCACCTTCTGCTCTTTCTACGATTCTTCTACGCCATATTTCCCGCAGTTCTCTGCCACGGCACCCTCCGCGCCGCAGACCGGACAGTCTGCATTCATACTCTCTGCTGCGCAGGCTGTCTCACAGATACACACTGGCGTGTCCCCATTGTTTTCCTCGCTGATGATCTTGACCCCGTCGTTCGCCTCCGCAAATACCGTCATGGGAACAAGGGATAACACCATGCACAGTGTAAGCAGAATACTCAAAAATCGTTTCTTCATCACTTTTCCTCCGGTCTTTTTATTAATTAATCGTTTGGTTATATAATATCATAATATAGCTCCGTATACAAGCATCTCTGTGAAAAGATAGAAAAAATAGTGTCTGACCTGACGGCCAGACACCACTTATCCACCATGTGATTCTCTATTCTGCTTTTTCTACCATATTACCTTTATATTTTTCCATAAACATCACGATGCTCTGCTTCAGTACCTCCAGCTGGCTCTTCAGATAATACTCATCCTCAAACATTGCGTAATGCACGCTGGCGCGGATCAGAATAAAGATCAGCGGCGTCAGCACCTCGCAGGGAATCCCAAGCTTCGCCTCCAGGCTTATGGCATACTCCATATAACGCCTGCTTACTCCTTTGAAGAACTGCTTGCCGTGTTCGATATACTTCGGATGCGTGTAGACCTGGTACATCAGCCGGTATTTCTTCCCATGCTTTTTTGCTGTCCAGTAGGGAATCTCATCGATGAAATGCATCAACTCCATCGGATCGGTGGGCGCTTTCGCCATGAAATCATCCTCCACCTTCGCCATACAGTATCCGGTGGACTGTATAATCAGATCATCCAGATTCTCAAAATACTGATACAGCGTAGCGGAATTACATCCGCAGGCCTCCGCTACTGTCTTGATTCCCACACCCGTCAGGCCATTTTCCGCATAACAATCGTAGGCCTTTTCCATCAATTCTATTTTTCTCGCCCGCCGGGCCTCTTCGTTTACTGTACGCAAAGCTTTCTTCCGCCTTTATATAAAATAATGGACTGATGATATACTTCAGATTTTCATTTTATCATAGCTTTTTTTATATCGCAATCTCTTCGTAGATCAAAAAAGGGAATCTCTCACGAGATTCCCTCAGCAGGGCTACAAGGATTCGAACCTTGAAATGACGGAGTCAGAGTCCGTTGCCTTACCGTTTGGCGATAGCCCTATGTCTTAGCGACGAATGTTATGATACCATAGTATTTTGTAGAATGCAAGCACTTTTTTCATTTTTTTCGATTTTTTTTCAGCCTTTTGCCGAACGCCGGAAATCGGGCGGCGGATGGACTATTCCTCCGCCACGAAACCACTGTCAAATGTAATGACGCAATGGTAGCGTTCGTCCAGGGATCTCACTTCTTCTTCGATAGCTTCCCGAAGCTTTGGCCGATCATTTTC